>NZ_JBSGBK010000018.1:0-121688 GCF_053601215.1 Amycolatopsis sp. NPDC004772 | reverse complement strand
GGGTTTTTTTACAAAGGGGGGGGCACCCGGGGAGAACGGGGGGGGGGGGGGGGAAACCCCCGGGCCCCCCGCACCCCCAGTGGCCCGGCGGTACCCGCCGTCAGGGGACAGGAGACAACGAGTACCGCGCTGGATACCGGCAAAGTTGGCGGATCCAGCCCGGCCACCGGCGGCCGGACGCTGGGTGCCGGGGTGGGCGCGACCTCGCCGGCCGAGGAGGCAGCCGCGGCCGGAGGGCGGAAGGCGAGCGGCCCGGAGGGTGGAAGCGGGCGCGGCGAACGAGCAGGCCCGGCAGCCGCCGTCGGGTTGCGCGCGGCCGGAGCCTGGCCAGACCGCCCAGCAACCCCGGGCAGCCGCGGTCGGGCTGCGCGCGGCCGGGCCTGGCCAGGCTCACCCACCGGCAGCCCTCGCAGGCGCGGGCTGGATTGCGTGCGGCCCGCCCGGGTGCGGTCGGACTCAGCCCACCAGCAGGCCCGGGTCGGTCTCCGGCACTCCCGCGGGCCACCACTCCTGCCCCTCGAGCCGGTACGGGTGCCACCGGCCGCGGCGATCCAGCCTCAGCTGCACCGCACCCACCGTGCACCGGTTCCGCTCGAACACCGGCTCCCCCTCGGCCTCCGCCAGGGCCGCCCGGGCGGCCGCCACCACCGCCTTCGGTGGGGTCCAGGCCGCTTCCAGCACCTCCAGGCCGTCCGGCCCGCCGAAGCGCCACGCCGCCACCGCCCGCGCGAACGCCGCCCCCTCACCCAGCCGTTCCGCCACCGCGGGGAACTCCGCTGCCAAGCGGACCGCGTCCGGCCGTCGTGGCCACGGCCGTCCGGCCAGCAGCGCCCGCGCCCGGCCGGCCGCGTTCTCCGCCAGCAGCGCGAACGCCGAGGCAGGCACGCCCGGCGCCGCCGGGATCGACGGGGCGCCCGACGGCCGGAACGCGTCGAGCGACGGCAGCTCCCCCGGTACCCGGTCCGCCGCCGGCTCGGCGACCGCCACCGGTGCCGTGCGGCTCTCCAGCTCGGACCGGATCTCCCGCTCCCCCTTGCCGCGCATCAGCAACAGCAGGAACGGGTCCGCGTCGAGCAGCCACGAAGCCTGGAACGACAACGCCGCCGCGTGGCGGCAGGGCAGCTCCCAGCCCGGGCAGTCGCACTCCGGGTCGAGGTCACCGATCCCCGGCAGGAGGTCGACGCCGGCCGCCTCGACGAGGTCCGGTGGCATGTCGCGATCCATCAAGGCCGCCAGGTGCCCCGCGCGGGACGCCACCCGGTCGAGGAACCGCGTCCAATCCGCCTCCGACAGCTCCGCCAGCCGCAGCTGCGTGCGGTACGGGCCGCCGTCGGCGTCCTCGACCGTCGCCGCGATGCGGCCCGGGCTGACCGTGATCGGGCCGACCAGGCCGGCCGCCGCGTACTTGCGGCCCTTCTTCAGCTGACGCAGGTCCAGCGCGGTGTCCTCCATCGCGCGCACCCACGCCCGGCCCCACCACGAACGCGCCAGGTGCCCGCCCGCGCCGAACGCGGGGAAGCCGCGTACCCGATCGTCGCTCATCCGCGGCTCCTCAGTTCGACGAGCTCGGCCAGCTCGGTGTCCGACAGTTCGGTCAACGCGGCCTCGCCGCCGGCCAGGACCGCCTCGGCCAGCGCCCGTTTCTCCCGCAGCATCGCCGCGATCCGGTCCTCGACGGTGCCCTCGGCGACGAGCCGGTGCACCTGGACCGGCCGGGTCTGCCCGATCCGGTACGCCCGGTCGGTCGCCTGGTCCTCCACCGCCGGGTTCCACCAGCGGTCGAAGTGCACGACGTGGTCGGCGCGGGTGAGGTTCAGGCCCGTCCCGGCCGCCTTCAGCGACAGCAGGAACACCGGCACCTCGCCGTTCTGGAACCGGGCCACCAGCTCCTCGCGGCGCGCCACCGGGGTCCCGCCGTGCAGCAGCTGCGTCGCGATCCCCCGCCCGGCCAGGTGCTTCTCCAGCAGGCGGGCCATGGCGACGTACTGGGTGAACACCAGCACCGCTCCGCCGGTGGCGAGGATGGTGTCCAGCAGCTCGTCGAGCAGCTCCACCTTGCCCGACCGGCCGCCCGGCTCCTTCAGGTACTGCGCGGGGTGGTTGCAGATCTGCTTGAGCGCGGTCAGCAGCTTGACGATCCGGCCGCGCCGGGCCATCCCGTCGCTCGCGGCGATGTCGGCCATCATCTCCCGCACGACCGCCTCGTACAGCGCCACCTGCTCCGCGCTCAAGGCCACCGGCCGGTCGGTCTCGGTCTTCGCGGGCAGCTCGGGGGCGATCCCCGGGTCGGATTTGCGCCGTCGCAGCAGGAACGGCCGCAGCAACCGCGACAGCCGCTCGGCCGCCGCGGTGTCGCCCGCCTCGATCGGCTTCGCCCACCGCGTCCGGAATTCGCTCAGCGAACCCAGCAGCCCGGGCGCGGTCCAGTCGAGGATCGCCCACAGCTCCGAGAGGGTGTTCTCCACCGGCGTCCCGGTCAGCGCCACCCGCGCCGCCGCCGGCACCAGCCGCAGCGCCTTCGCCGTGCCCGAGCGGTGGTTCTTGACGTGCTGGGCCTCGTCGGCGACCAGCAGTCCCCACCGCACCGCGGCCAGCGGCGCGGGATCGGTGCGCAGCGTGCCGTAGGTGGTCAGGACGAACCCGTCGAGCTCGTCGAGGGACCGGGCGCTGCCGTGGAAGCGCCGCACCGGCACACCGGGGGCGAACCGGCGGATCTCGCGTTCCCAGTTGCCCAGCAGCGAAGCCGGGCACACCACCAGGGTCGGCCCCGACGCCCGGTGCAGGTGCAGCGCGATCAGCGTGACCGTCTTGCCCAGGCCCATGTCGTCGGCGAGGCACCCGCCGAGGCCGAGCCCGGTGACGGTGGCCAGCCACTGCAGCCCCCGCAGCTGGTAGTCCCGCAGCGTCGCGGCCAGCCCGGCCGGGGGTGCCTGGGGTTGCGGTGGCTGCGACAGCCGTTCCCGCAGCCGGGCCAGCCAGCCGCCGGTGACGACCTCGACCACTTCGCCGTCGACTTCGGTGGTCCCCGACAGCACCGCCCCCAGCGCGTCGACCGGGTTCAGCGGCTTGAGCGCCCGCTCCCGCGCCTTTGCTGCCAGCGCCGGATCGACCAGCACCCACTTCTCGCGCAGCCGCACCACCGGGCGGCGCGCCTCGGCGAGGGCGTCCAGCTCCGCCTCGGTCAGCACCTCACCGCCCAGGGCGAGCTGCCAGTCGAACGCCAGGGCGCGACCGCCGCCGAAGAACGAGGGCAGGTCGCCGGGGTCGTCGCCGGCGCGGACGACGGCCCGCGCGGTCAGCGAGCCCGCCAGCTCGGCGGGCCAGTGCACGTCGATCCCGGCGGCCGCCAGCCGGGGGCCCGCGGTGGCGACCAGTTCGGTGACGTCGTCTTCGCCGAGGGTCACTTCGGCCGGCACCGCCGAGGTCAGCAGCGGGCTCAGCGCCGGCCACACCTGCGCGCCGCGGCGCAGCGCGAGCAGGACGTCGATGCGGGCCCGCGGCCCGAATCGCCCGGTTTCCCACAACTGCGCCGCGTCGGCGAGCTGCCCGGGATCGGCCAGGCTGTGCACTTGGACCACCGCGTGCAGACGGCCGGACTCGAAGCCCTCCGGTGCCTCCACCCGCAGGGACACCCGGATGCCCGAATCCAGCCCGGCGGCCAGCTCGTCGGCCCAGTCGCGCAGGGAATCCGCGCGCTGGGGTGCGACGGCGGCGAACAGCCGCGTCCCGGCCGCCTTGGCCGCGGCGGGTGTGCGGGGCAGCGTGTCGGCGACGGCGTCGAGGAACGCTCGCAGCAGCGGCCCCGGCGCCCGCTCGTCCGGCGGCATCGCGGCCGCGAGGTCCCGCAGCCACGCCGCTTCCGCCGGTTCCAGCGGGCCGACGCGCCAGGCGTCGTGCCCGCCCTCGGTGACGCCCGGCAGCAGCCGTCCGGCCGCGACCAGCCGCAAGGCCGCCTGCGTCGCCGTCGCCCAGAACCCGCCGGCGTCCAGCAGTTCCGGCAGGCCGTCCGCAATGGACAGTGCACGGCCGTCGACCAGCAGGCGGCCCGCCCGTGGTGGTTCGCCCGGTGCGAAGCAGACGTTCAGTTCCCCAGCCTCCCGTACCGTCGCACCGTCAACGGCACGAACACCGCCAGCAGCACCAGCGGCCAGACCACGGCCATCGCCACCGCGTGCGCACTCACCCAGGACGTGCCGGCCGCGCCCGGGTTGCCGAACAGCAGCCGCGCCGCGGTGACCGTGGACGACAACGGGTTCCACTCTGCCACGGTGCCCAGCCAGGCCGGCATCGTCGAGGTCGCCACGAACGCGCCGGAGAGGAACCCGAACGGGAATTCGAGGGTCTGCACCAGCGACACCATCGACGGATCCGACGTCAGCAGGCCCAGGTAGATCCCGGCCCACACCAGCGCCGTCCGCAGCAGGAGCAGCAGGCCCAGCGCCGCGATGGTTTCGCCCAGGCTGCCGTGCGGGCGCCAGCCGACGGCGAACCCGCAGCCGACCAGCACGGCCAGCGCGAGGACGGCGTTCACCAGATCCGCCGCCACCCGCCCGGTGAACACCGCCGAGGGTGCCATCGGCAGCGACCGGAACCGGTCGGTGACGCCCTTGCCGGTGTCGTCCAGCACCGCGATCATCGTCCCCGACAGCCCGAAGGCCATGGTCATCGCGAACATCCCGGGCATCAGGAACTCCTGGTAGGAGCCGCCGCCGGGCACGCTCATCCCGCCGCCGAGCAGGTAGGCGAAGATCAGCACCATCAGGATCGGGAACGCCACCACCCCGGCCAGCCGAGCCGGGCGGCGGGCCAGCTGCGCCAGGTAGCGCTGGGTCAGCGTCCAGCCGTCTTCGATCGCCCACCTCATCGCGCCACCCCCGTCAGCTCGAGGAACACTTCGTCCAGCGTCGGGTGCCGCAGCGCCACGTCGGCGAACGCCAGCTCGGCCGCCGCCAGCTCCCGCACGACGTCGGTCAGCATCGACGGCTCGGCCGGCGCGCTCACCCTCAGCTCGTCGGTGACCGGCTCGGCCCCGGTGACCCGGGCGAGCAGCCCGGCCGCGGCACCGAGGGCGTCCGGATCGGTCAGCACCAGCTCGATCCGGGTCGCCCCGAGCGAGCCCTTCAGCTCCGCCGGGGTGCCTTCGGCGATCACCCGGCCGTGCTCGACGAGGGAAATCCGGTCGGCCAATTGGTCGGCCTCCTCCAGGTACTGGGTCGTGAGCAGCACGGTCGTCCCGTCGGCGACCAGCGACCGGACCGCCCGCCAGACCTCCAGCCGGCTGCGCGGGTCGAGTCCGGTCGTCGGCTCGTCGAGGAACAGCACCCGCGGGGCGGCCAGCAGCGACGCGGCGAGGTCCAGGCGCCGCCGCATCCCGCCCGAGTAGGCCGACACCGGCTTCTCACCGGTGCCGGCGAGACCGAATCGCTCCAGGAGGTCGTCGGCGCGGCGGGTGGCCTCGCGGCGGCCCAGGTGGTGCAGCCGGCCGAACAGGATCAGGTTCTGCCGCCCGGACAGGATTTCGTCGACGGCGGCCTGCTGCCCGACCAGCCCGATCGCCGAACGCACCTTCGCCGGTTCGGTGGCGACGTCGTACCCGGCCACCCGGGCGACGCCGCCGTCGTGACGCAGCAGCGTGGAGAGCACGCGGACCGCGGTGGTCTTGCCCGCGCCGTTGGGTCCCAGCAGGCCGCAGAGGGTGCCGGCCGGGACGGAGAGATCGAACCCCTCGAGGGCGTACGCGTCGCCGTAGCGCTTGCGAAGTCCCTCGGCGTGGATCTGCGGAGTCATCCTGCCCCTTTAACTCTGTACAGTGTACGAAGAAGAGGTTAGCACAACTCTGTACGTTGTACGGAAATCAGGTGGGCAGAATGGCCGTCGTGAGCACGCAGGAGAACGGTGACGGCGACCCGCGGCGGGCGATCGAGCTGCTCTGGGGTGTCCCGGCGCCCCCGCGCCGCGGTCCGAAACCCAAACTGGCCACCGCCGACGTCGTCCGCGCCGCGGTGGCCCTGGCCGACGCCGACGGCATCGACGCCGTCACCATCCGCCGCGTCGCCGAGCAGCTCGGCGTCTCCCCCATGTCGCTCTACACCTACGTCCCCGGCCGGGCCGAGCTGCTCGACCTGATGATCGACCACGTCCACGGCGAACTGGGCCCCCTCGGCGAGGAACCCGGCTGGCGGGCGGCGCTGACCGCCATCGCCGAAGACCAGTGGGCGTTGTTCCACCGCCACCCCTGGCTGCTGGAGGTCACCACCAGCCGCTCGGCGCTGGGCCCGCACAGCTTCGCCAAGTACGAGCGGGAGCTGCGCGCGATCGACGGCATCGGCCTCGGCGACGTCGAGATGGACGCCGTGGTCGCCCTCGTCACCGGCCTGGTCCGCACCACCGCGCGCAGCTCCCTCGACAACGCCCGCCTGGTCCGCGCCACCGGGATGACCGACGCCCAGTGGTGGGAGCGCGCCTGGCCGGTGCTGGCCGGCATCCCGGCCGCCGACGCGGCGCACTACCCGATCTCCTCCCGCGTCGGCCAAGCCGCCGGCGAGGCCCACAACGCCGCCGAGAACCCGGCCCACACCTTCCGCTTCGGCCTGGCCCGCGTCCTCGACGGCATCGAAGCGCTCATCTCACAGCGACAGCAGTAGCCGCGCCGGCCGCCAGGTCCCGCCGTCGGGCGCCCGCGGGACGTCCTCGGTCAGCGCCAGGTCCGGGAAGCGCGCGAACAGCGCCGACAACGCCACCTCGGTCTGCACCCGCGAGATCGAGGCACCCAGGCAGAAGTGCGGCCCGTGCGAAAAGCCCAGCTGCGCCGGCCCCGAGCGGGTGATGTCGAACCGGTCCGGGTCTTCGAAGACGCGCGGGTCGCGGTCGGCGGCCACCATCGCCGCCGTCACCCGCTCACCCCGGCGGATCAGCTCCCCGCCGATCTCGACGTCCTCGCGCGCGAATCTCGGCGTGGTCAGCAGCTGGGGACTGCAGAAGCGCATCAGCTCCTCGACCGCCCCCGGCCACAACCCGGCGTCGGCACACAGGAGGGCCAGCTGGTCCGGGTGCCGCAGCAGGGTCTCGACAGCGTTCGCGATGAGGTTCACCGGCGTCTGACCGCCCAGGACCAGGTGCCAGACCAGGGTGACCAGCTCGGTGTCGGTGAGCCGGTCCCCGTCCTCCTCCTGCACCCGGACCAGGTCGCCGATCAGGTCGTCGCCCGGCTCGGCCCGGCTGCGCGCCACGGCTTCCTTCGCGCCTTCGACGATCGCCGGGATCGCCGCGGCGAAGTCCGGTCCCATCCCGCTCGCGACGGCGGCCCCGTACTCCCGCCAGCGCGGCCGATCGGCGCCGGGAATGCCGACCAGCTCGCAGATGACGTCGATCGGCAGCGGCCGCGCGAAGTGCGGCACCAGGTCGACGACACCGTCCTCGGCGTGCCCGGGCAGCTCGTCGAGCAGCCGATCGGTGATCACCGCCAGCCGGGGCCGCAGCTGCGCGGCCCGCTTCGGGGTGAACGCCGGGGCCACCAGCCGCCGCAGCCGCAGGTGCTCCGGGCCGTCCTTTTCCGACATCGTCTCCAGGTACCGCAGGCAGTGCTCGGGAATGCCGGGCGGGCGCAGGAAGCTGCCGGAGTTCACCTCGAACCGCGGGTCGGTCAGCATCGCGCGCGCTTCGGTGTAGCGGGTCAGGGCCCAGAACGGGCCGAACCCGGGGATGACCAGCTTGGCCACCGCGCCCTGTTCCCGCGCGTGGTCGTAGGCGGTGAACGGGTCGGTGAGCACCTTCGGGTCGGTCAGGTCGATCTCGGGCGTCATCCACCACTCCAGATGTTGAAATCAGATGTTCTAATCATCTCAGTGGTCACGGTATCTTGACTCGCGATCCCACGGCAAGGAGGACGATGGTCAGGCTCAGCAGGGCGGAAACCCAGGAACGCAACCGCGCCAAGGTGCTCACCGCCGCCCGCGACGAGTTCGCCCGCCGCGGCTTCCGCGAGGCGAAGATCGACGTCATCGCCGAACGCGCCGAACTCACCCGCGGCGCCGTCTACTCCAACTTCCCCGGCAAACGCGCCCTCTACTTCGCGGTCCTGGCCGACCTCGCCGAACGCGCCCCCCGCCTCGCCGTCCCGCCCCCGGACCCCACCACCGCCGACGTCCTGGCCGCATTCGCCCGCGCCTGGATCGCCCGGCTCCCGCTGGCCACCGACAGCGACAGCGAAGACGCCCGCCTCGCCCGCGACCTGCTGCCCGAAGTCCTCGCCGACGAGCACACCCGCCGGCCGTTCGCGCAGCTCATGCGGGTCGACGCCGTCCTGCTCGGGCTCGCCCTCGAACGCGTCCACCCGGGACGCCGGCTCGTCCGGGTCGCCGAAGCCGCGCTCACCACGCTGCACGGCGCGAGCCAGCTCGCCGCCGCCGCACCCGGCTTCGGCGAACCGTTCCACCTCGTCACCGCCTGCGCCGCCCTGCTCGACCTCGGCCTGGCCGACGACTGGCCCGCCGAACCGCCGATCACCACCCAGGCCCGCCCCGACGGGCAGCCGTGGAACCCGCCGGAAGCCACCGACCTGCTCACCGGCGAAACCTTCCGGCCCGGCGACGGCGTCGTCACCGTCCTGGGCCTGCACCGCGCCGCCGCCTTCGAAGAAGCCGTCCGCACCGGCGCCGACGTCACCGCCGTGCTCGTCACCAGCGACCCCGGCGAACTCGCCCCGCTGGCCCGGCTCGCCGTCGCCGACCTGCGCGCCTGCCTCGACCAGGCGATCACCGCCCCCGCCCGGTCCCGGCTGCGGCTGGTCTGCGACGCCACCGGCGCTCTCGCGGCCGCCGCCGGCGTCACCGCGGTCAGCGACGCCACCGAGACGGCCGTCCGCGTCGAAACCGGCCGGATCGTCGCCCGCGCGGAAGGATTCGGGGCGTGTCACGCGGCGGCTGTCGGTCCCGGGCCCGGCCGTTCGTCGGGAGGGTGAAACCGGCGGGAAGGAGCGGGTGGTGGACGTCGAGACCGCGGTCGCCGAGGCGTTCCGCGAAGAGTGGGGCCAGGTCGTGGCCACCCTCATCCGGGTCACCGGCGACTGGGACCTCGCCGAGGAATGCGCCCAGGAAGCCTTCGCGCTGGCCCTGCGCACGTGGCCCCGCGACGGCATCCCCGCTCGGCCGGGTGCTTGGCTGACCACCGCCGCCCGCAACCGCGCCACCGACCGGCTCCGCCGCGACGCCCTCGGCGCCGCCAAGCTCAGGGAGGCCGGCCGCATGGACGTCCGCGACGAACCCGAACCCGACGACAGCGGCGTCACCGACGACCGGCTGCGGCTCATCTTCACCTGCTGCCACCCCGCGCTGGCCACCGAAGCCCAGGTCGCGCTGGCCCTGCGCACCCTCGCCGGCCTGTCCACCGCCGAGATCGCCCGCGCCTTCCTCGTCCCCGAAGCGACCATGTCCCAGCGGCTGGTGCGGGTGAAGCGCAAGATCCGCCACGCCCGCATCCCCTACCGCGTCCCACCCGCCCACCTGCTGCCCGAACGCACCACTGCCGTGCTCGGCGTGCTCTACCTGACGTTCAACGAGGGCTACTCCGCCAGCACCGGCCCCGACCTGCTCCGCCCGGACCTCGCCGCCGAAGCGATCCGGCTCGCCCGCGTCCTCGCCGGGCTGATGCCCGACGAACCCGAAGCCCTCGGCCTGCTCGCCCTGATGCTGCTGCAGCACGCCCGCCGCACCACCCGCGTCGACACCGACGGCGTCCTCGTCCCCCTCGAAGAACAGGACCGCAGCCGCTGGGACACCGCCGCGATCGCGGAAGGCACCACGATCCTGGAGACCGCGCTGCGCCGCCGCCGGCCCGGGCCGTACCAGATCCAGGCCGCCATCGCCGCCTGCCACGCCACCGCCGCCCGCGCCGCCGACACCGACTGGCCCCAGATCGCCGGCCTCTACGACCAGCTGCGCAAGCACGTCCCCAGCGCCGTCGTCGACCTCAACCGGGCCATCGCGATCGGCATGGCCGACGGCCCGGAAGCCGGGCTCGCCCTCCTCGACACCCTGCCGCTGGAGGGTTACCACCTGCTGGCCGCCACCCGCGCCGACTTCCTCCGCCGGCTCGGCCGCCCCGCCGAAGCCGCCCGCTGGTACCGGAAAGCCCGCGACCTGGCCGGCACCGAAGCCGAACGCACCTACCTCACCCGAAGAATTTCGGACCTCGTGTCGGTCCCGGCCGACGCCGTTCGTCGGGCTGGTGGAACCCGACCACCGGAGGAAGCCCCATGACCACCCTCGCCGTCCCCGGCGCCACCCTCACCTACGACGTCCACGGCACCGGCCCGGCACTGCTGCTGGTCCCCGGCGGACCCGCCGACGCCCAGGTGTTCACGCACCTGCGGCCGCTGCTGGCCGAAGACCACACCGTCGTCACCTTCGACCCGCGCGGCCTGTCCCGCAGCCCCCTCGACGGCATCCCGGACCCGGACCCGGTCGGCGACCACGCCGGCGACGTGCACCGGCTGCTCGCCGAGGTCGGCCCCGCCGACGTCCTGGCCAGCAGCGGCGGCGCGATCACCCTGCTCGAACTCGTGCGTCGCCACCCGGCCGACGTCGGCACGGTCGTGCTGCACGAACCGCCCGTCACCCGGTACCTGCCCGCCTCCGACGGCCCCGACATCCCGGCCCTGTTCCGCGACGAGGGCGTCGCCGCCGCCTTCGCCGCGTTCATGAAGGTCGTGGGCGTCGACCCCGCGCCGCCGCTCGATCCGCGCGCGGAAGGCAACTTCGCCTACTTCTTCGGCCACCTCATGCCCGCGACCGGCACCTACGAGCCCGACCTCGACGCACTCCGGGCGACGCCGGCGCGGCTGGTGGTCGCCGTCGGCGAAGAGTCCACCGCGCTGCCGGTCCACCAGGCCGCCCTCGGGCTGGCCGCCGCCCTCGGCGTCGAAACCGAGGTGTTCCCCGGTGGCCACGGCGGGTTCGACACCCACGCCGAAGCTTTCGCCGCGCGCCTGCGCGAAGTCCTGAAAGGATGCTGACATGCAGTACCTGCTGATGATCTGCGGCGACGAGACCGCCGAAGAACACGCGAACGACGGCTGCGGCGGCTGGAGCGAAGACGTGGAACGCCGTGGCATCGTCCGCGGCGGTGGTGGCCTGCGCCCGCCGACGGAAGCCACCACGATCCGCGTCCGCGACGGCGAAGTCCTGCTCACCGACGGGCCGTTCACCGAAGCCAAGGAACAGATCGGCGGCTTCGTCATCCTCGACTGCGCCGACCTCGACGAAGCCCTCGAACTCGCCGCCCGCCACCCCGCGGCGACCTACGGCAGCATCGAGGTCCGCCCGATGCTCGGACCGGAGGACTTCGCCTGATGCCGGCCGTCGTCGAACGGCCCGCCCAGCGCTACGTCGCCGAGCGCGCCACCCTCGCCATCCCGGAGTTCCCGCGGATCGCCGACCGGCTGCCGCCCCTCATCGGCACCCTCGCCGCCCACGGCGTGGCCCCGGCCGGAGCGCCGTTCTTCCGCTACCGCGTGCTGCACCCGGGGATGCGGTTCACCGTCGAAGCCGGCGTTCCCATCGACGGCGACCACACGCCGGCCGAGCCCGCCTTCCTCGGCGAACTCCCGGCGGGCCGGTACGTCCTCGACACCTACGTCGGTGCCCCCGACGGCCTCGCCGCCGCCACCGAAGCCGTCCTCGCCTGGGGTGCCGACGAAGGCCTGAGCTGGGACCGCACCGAAGGCCCGGACGGCGAGGAATGGGGCTGCCGGCTGGAAGTCCTGCGCACCAACCCGCTCGAAGTCCCCGACCCCGCGCGGTGGGTCACCGACCTGCTCTTCCGTCTCGAGGACTAGCCGCGCCCGGTGAGCACGGCCCCGACCAGGCAGCCGAACCCCGCCGTGCTCACCAGGGCGCGCAGCACGTTCCAGCGCACCCACGCCGTCTCGAACGCCGCCCGCACCGCCGCGTAGTCGTCGCCGCCGCGGTCGAGGGCGTTGTTCAGCGGGATGTGCACCGCGCCGGTGAGCAGCACCATCCCTGCCAGGCAGCCGAACCCGGCGATCACCCACGGCAGGGACGGCGAACCGAAGTGCAGGAACACCGCCACCCCGGCCAGCAGCGGCGCCCCCAGGAACGTCAGCATGAACACCGGGTTGATGATCGCGATGTTGATCCCGCGCATGCCTTCGACGAAAGTCTTGTCGTCCCCGCGCGCCAGCCCCGGCAGCACCGAGCAGGCGTAGGCGTAGAACAACCCCGCGATCAGTCCCGCCGCGACCAGCGCGGCCACCAGCACCACCGTCGCCATCGGTTTCCCCTTCCCCTTCACCGCGTCCAGACCCCGGTCGCGGCGGCCTCCCGCGCGAACTCGGCGAACTCCGTCGGCGGACGGCCCAGCACCCGCGCCACGTCGTGCGTCACCGACTCGTTCCGGCCGTCGAGGACGCGGGCGAACAGCTCGGTCAGCGCGCCGACCTCCTCCTCGGGCACCCCCTGGCTCGCCGCCGCGGCCGCGAACTCCCCGGCCGAAACCGGAACATAGCGGACATCCCGCCCGGAGGCGGCAGCAATCTCCGCGGCCGCGTCAGCGAAGCTCAGCAGCCGCGGCCCGGTCAGCTCGTACCGCCGCCCGGTGTGACCGGGCTCGGTCAGCACCTTGACCGCGACGTCGGCGATGTCGCGGACGTCGACGAACGGCTCCGTCACCCTCCCCGCCGGCAGCACGATCTCCCCGGCCCGGACGGCGTCCAGCAGGAAGTGCTCGCTGAAGTTCTGCGCGAACCAGCTGCACCGCAGGACCGTCCAGCCGGTCCCGGCCTCCCGCACGATCCCTTCGCACGCCTCGGCTTCTTCTTCACCGCGGCCGGACAGCAGCACCAGGTGCCGCACGCCGGCCGCCACCGCGAGCCCGGTGAACGCCCGGAGGTCGTCAGCCGCCTGCGGCACCACCAGATCGGGGTAGTAGGTCAGATACACCGCGTCGACGCCCGTGAGCACCTCCGCCCAGGTCCCGCGGTCGCTCCAGTCGAACGGCGGCGACCCTCGCCGGGACGTGATCCTCACCTGCTCGCCGCGCTCGCGCAGCCGGTCCGCCACCCGGCGCCCGGTCTTGCCGGTGCCGCCCACCACCAGGAAGTTCGTTGTCATGCCGTTCAGTCAAGCGACTCGCAGTGAGACTCTCCATGGTTCAAAGCCTTGATCGCATGTTCCAGCGTCTACAGTCGTGCGCATGGACCCGCTTGCCGCTCTCCTCGACGGCCCTCGCGCCCACGGCGCGTTCCTCCTGCGCTCGGTACTGACCCCGCCGTGGTCGCTGCGCATCGAAGACCGGGCGCCGCTGACCGTGGTGTCGGTGGTGCGCGGCGAAGCGTGGATCGTGCCCGACGACGGCGAAGGCGTCCTGCTGGGCGAAGGCGACGTCGCGATCGCCCGCGGCCCGGAGCCGTACCTGGTCGCCGACCACCCGTCGACACCACCGCAGGCGCTGATCCTGCCCGGCCAGGAATGCCGCACCCCCGACGGCGGGCACCTGACCGCCTACGCCGACCTCGGCGTCCGCACCTGGGGCACCGGCGGCCCGGTCGTGCTGCTCACCGGCACCTACGGCATGGAAGGCGAAATCAGCAGAAAGCTCATCGCCGCACTGCCCGCGCTGATCGTCCTGCGCGCCGCCGACTGGCCGACCCCGCTGGTGGGGCTGCTGGCCACCGAGATCGGCCGGGACGTCCCGGGGCAGGAAGCCGTCCTGGACCGGCTGCTGGACCTGCTGCTGATCGCCGCGCTGCGGGCGTGGTTCGACCGGCCGGACACCAGCGCCCCGGCGTGGTACCGGGCGCACGAGGACCCGGTGGTCGGCCAGGCGCTGCGGCTGCTGCAGCACCAGCCGGCCGAACCGTGGACGGTCGCCAAGCTCGCGGCGGACGTCGGCGTGTCCCGCGCCGCGCTGGCCCGCCGCTTCGCCGCCGCGGTGGGCGAGACCCCGATGGCGTACCTGACCGGGTGGCGGCTCGCCCTGGCCGCGGACCTGCTCCGCCAGCACCCGGAGACGACGATCGCCTCGATCGCCCGCCAGGTCGGCTACGGCAGCGCGTTCGCCCTCAGCGCGGCCTTCAAGCGCGAGTTCGGCGTCAGTCCGCAGCACTACCGGACCCGGACGTCATGACCGCGGATCACCGAAAAGGGCAGATGTGGGCGGTCCAAGCGGGACAGCCCGCGGCCGTGGTTCCGGCGCCCGAGATTCCCCTGGTGACGGGCTGATCAGGACTTCAGTTCGCCACCGAGCCGGTCGAGCCACTCGCCGGTGCCCTGCTCGCGCCACTCCGGCTTCTCGGCGCCGTCCAGGAACGTGTCCTGCTCGGTGAGCACCAGCCGCGTGCCCTCACCTTCGGCGAGCAGTTCCACGGTCGTGGTCGAGACCGTCGCGAGCGCGCCGTCGCCGGTGAGCGTGCCGGAGAACACGATCCGCTGCTCGGGCACGATGTCGTGGAAGGTCGCGACGAAGGTCATCGGGCCGCCGGCGGGAGTGCGGGCGTCGATGGTCTCCCGGCCGCCGACGCGGAAGTCCAGCTCGTGCTCCGCCGTGGCCGCGAACCAGCGCTTCTTCGCCTCCGGGTCGGCCCAGGCGGCGAACACCCGCTCCGGCGGGACCGGGTAGGTGCGCTCCAGGCTGAACGTGCTGTGCAAGACGGTCATGACGTGCTCCCTTCCGACGTTCCGGGCGGCTCGGCGAGGAAGTCGCCGAGCCGGTCGAGCCTGCTCTCCCACGTGGTGCGCTGCCGCCCCAGCCACTGCTCGCCCGTGCGCAGCACCGCCGGTTCGATCCGGCAGGTGCGGACGCGGCCGACCTTCTCCGACCGCACGATCCCGGCAGTCTCCAGCACCTGCAGGTGCTGCACGACGGCGGCGAGCGACATGGTCAGCGGCTCGGCGAGCTCGCTGACCGACGCCGGGCCGCGCACGAGCCGCTCCACCAGCGCCCGCCGGGTCCGATCACCCAGGGCGCGGAACACCAGGTCCAGCGACTCTTCATGGTTAAGCACCTACTTAAGTTAATGCTGCGACGCCTGACGGTCAAGTAATCGCTTAAGTGTTGCGGGCAGCTCGGGCGTGGCACGCAAGGCGCTGAGCACATCGGCCAGCTCGCGCTCGGCCGCTTCGGCCCGGCTGGACGTGGCCCGCAGGTCGGCGCCGAGGTTCGTGGTGGTTTCGTGCATCGACCGGACGGTCTGTTCGTGCCCCGCCTGCAGCTCGGCGAGCCGCTGGTCGAACCCGGCACGGGCCGCTTCGTGCGCCGCCATCGCCGTGGCGTGCTCATCGCGAGCGGCGGCGAGCGCTGCGGTCACCTTCGCATGGTCGTCACGGGCGGAATCCAGCGCCGCGGCCACCTTGGCGTGGTCCTCGCGGGCCGCGTCGAGCCGTTCCTGGACGGCATCGGCCCGCGCGACGGCGGCCTGCCCGCGCCCGCGTTCCTCCTCGAGCGCCGCCCGGACAGCGGCCAGTTCGGCGGTCAGCGTCGCGATCACCGCGGCCCGTTCGCCGGCGAGGGCGGCGGAGGCGTCGGCCCGATCGGCGACCCGCGCGAGCTCGTCGCGCACCGCGGCCAGCTGCCCTTCGGCCCGCTGCTGCTCCTGAACCGCAGCCCGCCGGGTGGCACGCTCCTCATCGCGCTCCCTCAGCGCGGCCGCTTTGTCCCGCTCCGCCGCGGCGGCCTTGGCGACCGCGGTCTCGGCGATGTCCCGGGCCTGGGCGGCTTCGGCTTCCGCACGGCCACGCTGCAGCCGGTGGTCGTCGGCCTCGGCCAGGGCCGCGTCGCGTTCGGCCAGGGCGGTGGCGGTCGTCGCCTCGAGCTGGTGGCGCAGTGTCGTGAGGGTCTCGACCAGCCCACGGGCCGGTTCGAGGACGCGGTCGACCTGACCGGCGAGCGCGGTGACGGCGGTGTCGTCCAGCTCGGTGTCGCTCTCCCGCAGCGACTCCGCGTCCGCGAGCACGGCCTCGGCGTCCCGGCAGCTGAGGTTGCGCCGGCCCCAGGTTTTCCCGTCCTGGCAGAACCGCGCCCGGCTTCCCCGCCCCACCGCCGGCGGCAGCGGCGCTCCACACCTCCGGTACTCGCACACCCGCACCTGACCAGCGTCTTCTGTCATGATCAGGACTCTACCAAAGCTTCTAATCAGAACTAGATTTACCTGTTCAAAATTAAAAGATAAGCGGCAACAGCTCTGAGTTTGGATAAGGTCACATATCCTAACCCAGAACCAGACAGATGACCGAGGGACTGACAAGGGTCGGATCGGGGCTCGAAAAACTAGGACCCCTCGAAATGTCAACCCAGGGTTGACGCGCGCTTCCGTTCCAGCAGAGTCCGTTCCGCGGTGTTGCCGGTGAGCTCGATGGCCGTCGTGTAGGCCGCGGCGGCCTCCTCCGGGCGATCCACCCGCGCGAGCAGATCCGCCCGGATCGCGTGGAACAGCGGGAACCGCGGCAGATCGAGCTCCTCGACCAGCTCCAGCGCCACGAACGGACCGTCGACCTCGGCGACCGCCACCGCCCGGTTCAACGCCACCACCGGCGTCGGCGTGTGGGCCACCAGCTGGTCGTACAGCGCCTTGACCTGGGACCAGTCCGTGGGCGCGTCGCTGTGCACGGCCTGGATCGCCGCCTGGATCTGGTACGGGCCCGGCTGGTTGCGGCGCAGGCAGCGGCGGACGATCTCCCGGCCTTCGGCGATCAGGCCGGCGTCCCAGCGCGACCGGTCCTGGTCGGCCAGCAGCACGACGGCACCGGACGCGGTCGTGCGCGTCTCGCGGCGGGCGTCGATCAGCAGCATCGTCGCGAGCAGGCCCTGCACCTCGGGCTCGTCGGGCATCAGCCCGGCCAGGACGCGGGTCAGCCGGATCGCTTCCCGGCACAGCTCGGCGCGGATCAGCTCCTCCCCCGCGCTGGCCGCGTACCCCTCGTTGAAGATCAGGTACAGCACGGCGAGCACCGCGGCCAGCCGCGCGGGCAGGTCGGCGTCCCGCGGGACGCGGTACGGGATGCCCGCGTCGCGGATCTTGTTCTTCGCCCGGACGATCCGCTGGGCCATCGTGGGCTCGGCGACCAGGAACGCGGCCGCGATCTGGCCCGTCGTCAGGCCGCCGAGCAGCCGCAATGTCAACGCGACCTGCGCGGGCCGGGCCAGCGCCGGGTGGCAGCAGGTGAAGATCAGCCGGAGCCGTTCGTCGGGCACGGCGCCCTCCTCCACGGGCTCGGTCTCCGCGTGCAGCAGAGCCGCCTGGGCGTGCTTGTCCGCCCGGGCGGCCTCCCGCCGCAGCCGGTCGATGGCGCGGTTGCGGGCGGTGGTGATGATCCAGCCCGCCGGGCTCGGCGGGAGCCCGGCCGAAGGCCACCGCCGGACCGCCTCGGCGAACGCGTCCTGCACGGCCTCTTCGGCGACGTCGATGTCCCCGAAGACCCGCACGAGCACCGACACGGCCCGGCCGTACTCCGCGGCGAAGACGTCCTCGACGCTCACCCCTGGAACGGCCGCACCTCGACCGGCAGCGGGGCGACGGCGTCGGCGAGCCGGCCACCCCAGGTGAGCGCGGCGTCGAGGTCGGGCGCGGTGATGATGGTGAACCCGCCGAGGTGTTCCTTGCCTTCGGTGTAGGGGCCGTCGGTGACGAGGGTGTCGCCGTCGCCGGCCCGCAGCACGGTGGCGGTCGAGGGCGGGTGCAGCCCGCCGGCGAACACCCAGGCCCCGGCCGCCTTGAGATCGGCGTTGAGCGTGTCGAGCTTGCGCACGATCCCGTCCAGGACCTCCGGCGGCGGGGTCGGGCCGTCGGGCTGGTAGATGCTGAGCAGGTACTGCTTCATGTCGTCCTCCTCGGTGTCTTACCGCTGATACGAACGGCACCCGCGTGGATCGACACGGGAACCTACCGGGATCCCGTAACCTCGGCGCGTGCCCGAGCTGGAACCGGTGACCGACGCCGCGCTGAGCGCCCGCGAGCGGCTGGCGCTGCTGGACGAGGCCGCCGCCCGGCACGTCGACGAGCAGCGGCCGCCCAACACGCTCAAGGCCTACGCCCAGGACTGGCAGGTGTGGCAGGACTACACCGCCGAAGCCGGGATCCCGCCGCTGTCGGCGACGATCGGCGCACTGACCGGATTCGTCGTGTGGCTGGAACGCGGCCGCACGCTGCGGCCGGGCGAACGGGCCGTGCCCGACGTCCCCGAACGGGCGGCCCCGGCGGCGCCGTCGACCATCGAGCGACGTCTCACCGGTGCGCTCGCCGGGCTGCGCCACCACAAGGTGATCGTCGATCCCGAAGCCAGCCGCGCCGCGTGGCGGGCACTGAAGGGCTACCGGCAGCGGCTCGCGCGCGAGGGCGTTCAGCGCGGCCGCGGCAAGGCCACCATGGTCACCCTCGCCGACCTGCGGGCGATGTCACGAGCGTGCCCGGACACCCTCGCCGGCGCGCGCGACCGGGCGATGCTGCTGATCGGCTTCCCCATCGCCGCCCGCTGCTCCGACCTGGCGAACCTGCTGGTCACCGACGTGCAGCCGGTCGACGACCGGGGGCTCGCGGTGACGGTCCGGCACGGCAAGAGCACCGGCGACATGGTCGTCCCGCGGCGGGAAAGCCCCGACACCGACCCGGTGCGGGCGTGGCACGCGTGGCGGTCGGGTGCGGGGCTCGCCGAGGGGCCGGCGTTCCGCCGGGTGGATCGGCACGGCAACGTCGGTGAACCCGCGCTGACCACGACCGGCGTCAACCAGATCCTCACCCGGGCGGGCGTCCGCGCGGGGCTGCCGTACCCGGTCACCGGCCACTCGCTGCGGTCCGGGTTCGCCACCGAGGCCCGCCGAGCCGGGGCCGACGACCTCGCGATCGCCGACCAGGGCCGCTGGGTGCGCGGCAGCCGGGCGCTCTACGAGTACATCCGCCGCGTCGACCAGTGGAACGACAACGCGGCGGGCGCGCTCGACCTCTGAGTTCACGGCGCCGATCGGGTCGCGCCGACGACTTCGCCGTCCCACCGGGCGAGCCAGCTGCCGCAGACGCAGCGCACGTAGTCGAGCCGAGGGGTGACGGGCTGCGCCGCGGCCGCCGGGAGTTCGGCGAGCGGCCAGCCGCAGCGGGGGCAACGGTTCCGGTCCATGCCCCCGATCGTGGTGTAATGACTTTGTGCACTTCAACCCTTACGGCGGTCCGGCCGCGCTGGTGGCCGCCGACCTGGTCAACGCCGGTTCCGCGAGCGAGCTGCTCGACGGGATGGTCCGCAACGGCATGGCGATCAAGGCCCTGACCGACGGCGAAGCGACGCTGATCGGCGCGTGGGCCACCCGGCTGCGCCCGGTGTTCGCCGCCGACGTCACCGCCCGCCCGGACCTGGTCAACGAGCTGCTGGCCGAAGCGGCGTGCCGCCCGTACATCACCACCCACGACGGCAAGCCGCCCCACCTGCACTACTCGGCGGAGGACGCCGGGCCGGTCGGCCGCGTCCGCGCGTACACCGCGGGCGGGCTGGCCCACCTGGTGTGCGAAGCCCCGGATCGCCTGGGCATCTGCAGCCGCGAAGGCTGCGAAACGGCGTATGTGGACACCTCGCGCAACGGCCGCCGGCGGTTCTGCTCGACGCGGTGTGCGACGCGGGTGCACGTCGCCGAGCACCGGGCCCGGCAGGTCAGCGCCTAGGGGGCCAGGAGCCCGGCCGTGACCGCGGCTTCGACGCAGGCGACGGCCTGGTCACGCTCGGCGGGGCTGGCCTTGGCGTCGGCGTAGGGGCGTGCTTCGAGGCGGCCGTCGGGCAGATTGGCGATCGCCGGGGACAGGTCCTTCCGCACGCGGGCCACAACGCCGCATCCAACGTGCGGGTGGCTGCCGCGCGGGCCTCGTCACCGATCCGGGTCCCGCACGCCGTGCACCGCCTGCCATCGCGGGAGCACAGCGATCCGGACATGCCAGTCAGCGGCTAGTTCCTTCGGCGTACGGCTTTCTCGCCCGCCACGCGAAAACCGTCGGCGTCGGCGCGCCGCCTTCGGCGAACCGCTCGAACACCAATCCCGCCTCCAGGACCGCGCCCAGCAGTGCGGGCAGCGGCCGGTGGGTGGCGCCGACCTTGTCCCGCAGGCCCTGGTCGCTCCACGACTCCATGGTCCAGCCGGGCTCCCGGTAGCCGGGCCGGATGACGACCGCGCGGGCGTCGGTGCGGTCGGCGAACCCGCCGCAGAAGCACGGGTGCACGCCGACGTGCACGAACACCCCGCCCGGCGCCAGGACCCGGGCCGCTTCCCGCAGCACCGCGGGATATCCGGGCATGTCGGTGTGGACCATGATCGCCACGACGGCGGGCAGCGCACCGGTCGCGATCGGCAGCGCCGTGGCATCGCCTCGCACGACCGGCAACCGCGCCCCGGCGTGCCGCAGCATCCCCGCGGAGACGTCGACGCCGAGCGGAGTGCGGCCCAGCTGCCGGATTCGCCCGGCGTGGGCGCCGGTGCCACAGCCCAGCTCGAGGCACGCTCCGGCGCCCGGTCCGAGGAGGTCCCGCAGCACCGGCCCGAACTCCAGCGGATCCTCCCGCCAGCCGGGGACGAGCGTGGTTTCGTACCAGTCGGCGATGGCGTCGTAGGAGGTCACCTCCCCGTCGTACCGGCGGGGCGCCGGGTGGTCCACGGATTTCGCGCGGAGCGGTCTACAGCAGCCGTTTCAGCCGGGCCACCGCCTCCTCGCGGTGCTGCCGCCGGTACATCGCCAGCGCCCGCGACCAGGTGTCCCGCGCCGCGTTCCGGTCTCCGAGCGCGTCGTGGGCGCGACCCTGCCGTTCGAGGGTGTCGGCGGCGAAGTACTCGCCGCCGCAGGCCAGGTACGCGGTCACGGCCTGGCGGTAGTAGCCGACGGCGGCCTGGTGCTCGCCGGTGTGGTCGGCGATGAAGCCGAGGCTGTCCAGCACGTCCGGCTCCAGCGTCGGGTGGCCGAGCCGGCGGATCAGCCGCAGCGAAGCGGCGCAGTGCTCCTGCGCGGGCTCGTACTGCCCGAGCCGGGCGTGGTACCAGCCGACCGAGTTCAGCGCGACGGCCTTGGCGTGCGGGAGGTCCAGCCGGTCGTGCAGCCGCAGCGCCGTGGTCGCGTGCTCCAGCGCGGCGGCGGGCGCGTCCTGCTGGCCGTAGGCCTGCGCGAGGATGACGTGCGTGCGGGCCTGCGCGGCCAGGTCACCGGACTGCTCGGCCAGGCGCAACGCTTCGGTCAGGTGCGCGCCGGCCTCCCGGTGGTCGCCGGCGTGCGCGGCGGCGTGGCCGAGGTTCGCGTGGACGGTCATCCGCACGTGGCACGACTCTTCCGGGGCCACCGAGGCGAGCGCCGCCCGCCACGACTCGAGCCGGTCCCGCACCCGGCCCTGGCGTCGCTGGGCCACGTCGAGGCTCCAGGCGAACCGCCACAGCACGTCGCGCCAGCCGCGCTCGGCCACGAGCCGGAATGCGGCCTGCAGGTTGGGCATCTCGGCGCCGAACCACTCGACCGCTTCGGCCTGGCCGGTGAAGCGCCGGGGCTCGCACCCGGGGCGCGGCGGGTCCAGCGGTGGCACCGGGTACAACGGCTCGGCCAGCGCGCCGGCCGCGGCCGCGGTGTGCAGGGAGAACTCGACGAGCCGGGCCAGCGCGTCATCCTGTTCCGCGTCCGTGAGGTCCCGCCGGCTGCACCGGATGGCGAAGAGCCGGATCAGGTCGTGCAGACGCCAGCGGCCGGGGGCGTGCTGGTCGACCAGGTGCAGCTCCGCCAAGGCACGCAACACCCGCTGGGCTTCGGCGACGGTGAGCCGGGCCAGCGCGGCGGCGGCGGGCACCCCGATGTCGGGCCCGGGCGCGAGCCCCAGCAGAGCGAACAACCGCGCGTGGGTGGCGGGCAGCGTCTCGTAGGTCGACCGCAGCACCGCCGGCAGGCTCGTGGCGACGCCGTCGTCGAGGGCGTCCAGCCGGCTGTCGGTCTCCCGCAACTCCGCCGCCAGAGCGGCGAGCGCCAGCTTGGGCGTGACGGCCGCGCGGCCGGCCACGATCCCCAGCGCCAGCGGGTATCCCGAGCAGTACGCCAGCAGCTCGTCCACCGCTTCGGGCTCGGCGGCCAGCCGCGCCGGCCCGAGCCGGGCGGCCAGCAGCCGGCGCGCCTCCCGCGGGGGCAGCACGTCCAGCGGGAGCGGCCGGGCGCCGTGCCGGACCACCAGGTCGGTCAGCGAACGCCGGGACGTCAGCACGACCACGCACGCGGACCCGGCCGGCAGCAGCGGCGCGACCTGCGCCGAGTCGGCGGCGTTGTCCAGCACCACCAGCATCTTCCGGCCGGCCAGCACGCTGCGGTACAGGCCGGCCATGCCCTGGGTCGTCGCCGGGATGGCCGTCCCGGCGATGCCGAGCGCCTCCAGGAAGCCCCGCAGCGCTGCCGCCGGCTCCAGCGGCGGCATCGACGGGCTGAAACCGCACAGGTCGACGAACAGCTGCCCGTCGGGGAAGCGGCCGGCGTTGCGGCGGGCCCAGTCCAGCGCCAGCCACGTCTTGCCGATGCCGCCCGCCCCGGCGATCGACGACAGCACCACGACACCACCGGGGGCGTCCGCGACCGCCGCGTCGAGCGCCGCCAGTTCGGCGTCCCGGCCGACGAACGCCGCGGGCGAAGCCGGAACTTGCCGCGGCGACGGCAGGTTCCGGGTGTCCCGCCGGGGGGCCGCCAGCGCCGGATCGGCGTTGAGGATGCGCGCGTGCAGTTCCTGGGTGCGCGGCGCGGGATCGGTGCCGAGCTGTTCGGCGAGCCGCTCGCGCAGGGACCGGTAGTGCCCCAGCGCGTCGGCGACCCGGCCGGCGCGGTAGAGCGCCAGCATGTACTGGGCGGAAACCCGTTCGTCCCAGGGGTGATCCGCCGTCCGGGCGGCCAGTTCCGTGACCAGGCCCTGTTCCCGGCCGGTGCGCAGCCGGAGGTCGGTGTGATCGCACACGGCGTCGAACAGCTCCCGCTCGAGCTGCCGGCGCTGCCGGGTGGCCCAGTCGCCGTCCAGCCCGCCGAGGGGATCGCCGCGCCACAAGGCGATCGCCTGGTCGAACAAGTCCGCCGCGGAGTCGTCGTCGGCGGCCCGGGCCCGCGCGCAGAGGGCGCGGAAGCGGTGGAGGTCGATCGCCGTCTCCGGGATCGCCAGCAGGTAGCCGCCGGACCTCCCCACCACCTCGGCGGTCAGCAGGCGGCGCAGCCGGGACACGTAGCTCGCCAGCGTCGCCTTGGCCCGCGGCGGCGGATCCGCGCCCCACACGCATTCCGCCAGCCGAGCGGCCGGCACCACGCGGTTCGGCTCCATCGCCAGCGCCGCCAGCACACACCGTTGCTTGGCCGGCCCGGCCGCCACCGGCCGCCCGGCCACGCAGGTCGTCACATCGTCCAGAAGCACGACTTCGACACTCATGGCGCTCCCCTCGCCAAGACCAGGCATAGCCGAGGTCGAGAGCGCATCGCACGCGAACCGGACGAAGTCCACACGAACGGCCGACAACGCACCCGGAGCAGGCGATTGCAAAACCACACAACCCCCGTGCAATGCGCCGACACCATGCTTCTGCACCGAGGGGGGAACTCATGAAGCGAACACCGATCATCACGGTTTTCGTCACGCTGGGCGCTGTCGCCGCCGGCTGTGCGGCCCCACCGGCCACGCCGCCGGCGGCCGCGGTGCCCGACAGCCGGGTGCTCGACGAGGCCGAGCAAGTGGTGCTGCGCGATTGCATGGCGAAAGCCGGCTTCGAATACCGGATCACGCCGCCGCCGTCCGTGCCCGATCAGCGGGAGTTCCCGTACGTCGTCGACGACGTCGAGTGGGCTCGCAAGCACGGCTACGGCTCCGACATCGAGCAGCAGCTGGACGCCCTGCGTGCCGATGATCCCAACCAGCGCTACTTCCGGAGCCTGCCGGCGGAGCGCCGTCCGGCGGCCGCGGCCGCCGCGAACGGCCCGAAACCGCTCGGCCTCA
Organism: Amycolatopsis sp. NPDC004772; assembly: GCF_053601215.1. Classification (NCBI taxonomy): domain Bacteria; kingdom Bacillati; phylum Actinomycetota; class Actinomycetes; order Pseudonocardiales; family Pseudonocardiaceae; genus Amycolatopsis; species Amycolatopsis sp. NPDC004772. The sequence continues at coordinate 97,722 of NZ_JBSGBK010000018.1, read as the reverse complement.
CCGCCAAGGACCCCGACGGCGGCACCGTGACCCGCAGCGACCAAGGCTGCCGCACCGAGGTCTTCCGGGAGCTGTACGGCGACCCGCAGACGTGGTTCCAGGCCAGCACCACCGTCGCCGGCCTGAAACCCCTCCGGGTGCGGCGTGTCATGGCCGACCCGAAGTTCACCGGCGCGCTCGGCCCGTGGTCGGCGTGCATGCGCTCGGCCGGCTTCGCCTACTCGAGCCCCGCCGACCTGCGCGCCCACCGGCCCGAGCAGCCGGCGTTCGCCGACGAGCAACGCATGGCGGTCACCGAAGCGACCTGCGCCGGGCAGAGCGGGCTCGCCGCCACCGCCAAGGAGCTGGACGCGCACTACGAAGCCGAACTGAACCAGCAGTACCAGGCCGCGCTCGACACCCGGCACCGGCTGCAGGTGGCCGCGCTGCCGCACGCGCGGCAGCTGCTCCGCCAGGACCGCCCGGGCTCGTAGGCCCGGGGGAAACGCACCACCGAGAGGGAGGACCACCATGCGCAAGTCCCGGATCGCCGCGGGGGCGGTCACGATCGCCGCCACGGCACTGGTCGCCGGAGCCGTCACCGCCGAGGCGGCCACCGCGCCGCCCGCGGCACCGGCCACCGCCCAGGCCGACGGGTACTTCTACACGTACAACGGCCCGTACTTCACCGAGTTCTGCAACGGCTGGCGCACGGGCTCCACGAACTGGGGAGGCTGCGCCAACGAGGACGAGTCGCTGTGGAACAACGGCTACCCCGGCCGTCTCGACGACGTCCTCGTCTTCTACGCCCCGGGCCCGAGCGGCGCGTGGCGTGGGGTCTGCAACGGCGACGCGCTGCCCGACATCAGCGGGCTGACCTTCGACTGGAGCGGCGGCGAGGACGGCCACGGCGAGTCGATCTGGCACAACATCGCCGCGCACAAGTGGGCGACCCTGGGGGGCGTCTGCGCTTGAGCCGGCCGTGGTGCGTGCTGTCGCAGGCGGCACGCACCACCCCGTCCGGCGCTGCCTACACTGGACACATGAGCAAGCGCTTAGTGACTTTGGGGGACTCGTTCACCGAAGGCGTCGGCGACGACGATCCCGCCGCCCCGAACGGCGTGCGCGGCTGGGCCGATCGCGTCGCCGAACAGCTCGCCGCGCGGGAACCGGACTTCCGGTACGCCAACCTCGCCATCCGGGGCAAGCTGATGCCGCAGATCCTCGGCGAGCAGCTCGAGCCCGCGCTCGCCATGGCACCCGACCTCGTCACCCTCTACGGCGGGGGCAACGACCTGATGCGGCCCAGGGTCGACATCGACGCGCTGATGGCCGGCTACGAAGCCGCGGTCGCGAAGATCCGGGCGACCGGGGCCCGGCTCGTCCTGTTCACCGGGGTCGACGGCGTCGAGGACCCGCTCTTCCGCACGATCCGCGGCCGGGTGGCCATCTACAACGAACTCGTGCGCGGCATCGCGGCCCGCCACGACGCGCTGCTGGTGGACCTGTGGTCGATGCGGCAGCTCTGCGACCGCCGGTTCTGGGCGCCGGACCGCCTGCACCTCAACGCGCTCGGGCACACCGAGGTCGCCATCGAGGTGCTGCGGGTCCTCGGCGTGGAACACCCGCTGGTCAACTCGGAACCGGCGCCGCGCGTGGTGCTGAGCCCGGCGGCGCGCCGGAGCCAGAACCTGCGGTGGGCGCGGGAACACGCGCTGCCGTGGGTGCGGCGGCGGGTGAAGGGCGAATCGTCCGGGGACACGCTCACCGCGAAGCGCCCGACGCTGGCGCCGGTCGGCTCAGCGCCGGTCCCCCGCTGACGGGCGGAGGCCGTCGAAGAGGATCGCCACGGCCCGGTCACGCACGGGTGCGTCCGGGCCGGCGTACTCGGCGGCCCGCGCGACCCCGATGATCACCGGGATCAGCTCGCCGACGACGAGGTCGGCCCGGACCGCGCCCGCCGCTTGCGCCCGCGACAACAGCACGCCCAAAGCCGACAGCAGGCGCGCGCCGGCGTCGGACTTCGCCACGGGCACCGTGACCCCGGCCGCGGTCAGCGCTTCGAAGTAGGCGTTCTTCGCACTCGACATCTCGACCCAGCTGCCCAGGAACGTGAAGAACGCGCCGCCCGGGTCGGTGGACTCCGCGGCCACGGCCGTCTCGGCCTCGTCGACGAACCGGCTCAGCCGCGCGAAGAGCACCGCTTCGAGCAGCGCCTCCTTCGTCGGGAAGTGCCGGAACACCGTGCCGATGCCGACACCGGCGACGCGGGCGACCTCCTCGGTGGGTGCCCCGGTGCCCTTGGCGGCGAACACGCTCTCGGCCGCCTCCAGCACGCGCGCCCGGTTGCGCCGCGCGTCGGCGCGCAGGGGTTTCGGCTCGGCGGGCTCAGCGGCGGGGGTCACCTTCCGATCCTAACGGCGCCGGATCGGGCAGCGAGTCCAGCAGCCGGGCCAGGGCCCGCGGGACGTGGGAGCGCCAGCCGCCACCCATGATCCGGCGGGAGACGCGCTGGAACTCGTCGTCCGGGTCGAACCCCTCGTGGCTGAGGAACAGCCGGGTGCCGGTGCCCTCCGGCTCCAGCCGCCAGGTCACCGTCCACTGCGGACCCCAGCGGATGCTGAGCTTGCGTTCGGGTTCGACCTCCAGGACTTCGCACGCGACCGGTCCGCCGGCGAACCCGGCCGCGGGCACCGGCTCGGCCAGCAGCTCGAACCGGTGCCCCACCACGGGTTTGATGTCGTTGGGCATGTTGAGCCAGCGTTCGAGAAGAGCCGGCTCGGTCAGGGCGCGCCACACCTTGCGGGCCGGGTGGGCGAGGAACTGGTCGACGTGGATCGCGGCCGGGTCGTCGTCGGTCACAGGTCTTCCTCTTCGTCCAGTAGGTCGCGCAGGGTGGCGAGCTTGGTGCGCCAGAAGCGCTCGTACGGGGTGAGCCAGTCCGCGACTTCCTCGAGCGGCGCCGCGTCGAGGCGGTAGACGCGGTTGCGGCCTTGGCGTTGTTCGGTGACCAGACCCGCCTCGCGCAGCACCCGCAGGTGCTCCGAGAGGCTGGGCCGGGCCATCTCGAACCGTTCGGCGATGGCGCCGGCGGGCATCGGGCCGTCGAGCAGCAGCCGCAGCACTTCGCGCCGCGCCGGGCTGGCCAGCGCGGCGAAGACGTCGTCGTTGACCGGCATCAGCGCGGGACGGCGCCGAAGTCCGACGGCTCGAGGAGGCCGATCGTGTGCCCGTCGACGTCCCGGAACGACGTCGCCCGGCCCCACGGCCGCTCGTCCGGATCGGCGACGTCGACCCCGGCCGCCCGCAACGCGGCGACATCGGCGTCGACGTCGGTGGTCTGCAGCTGGAAGTGCCGCGGCCCCGGCTCGACCCCGGTGACCTGCTGGTCGGTCAGCACCACGCCGGTCTTCGCCCCCTGGGGTGCGACCAGCACGAACCGGCCGCCTTCGGGCGTGCGGCGGTCGACGAGGGCTTCGAAGCCGAGCTTGCCGACGTAGAAGTCCCGCGCGCGGGCGTGGTCGGCGACCGGCAGGGTCAGGAACTGGACGTGGGTGATCGTCATGCCGGCGACAATACGTAGGAGATATCCTACGCGTCAAGCGGGTGGCCGAACCACCGTTCCAGGGCCGTGCGTAGGGCCTTGCGTTCGGTGTCGTCCGGTTCCGTCGCGCTGCTCGCCCAGGCGACGTACCCGTCGGGCCGGACGAGCAGCGCGGTCGCGTCGCCCTCCGCGTGGCTGGGCACGAGGTCCACGCGGTCGGTCCAGCCGCGCAGGTCGTCACCGAGCGAGCCGGTGAAGTCGAGCAGCAGCGGCCGGGCCGTCGTGGTCAGTTCGGCCAGCCGGGTGCCGTCGGCGAGGACGAGATCGGGGGCCCACCGGCCGTCGAGCGGGTGGTCGGTGCCCGGCTCGTACCGGACGTCGGCGCCGGACATCAGGTCGGCGACGTGCTGCACGGTGCCCGGCAGCCGCAGGAGTTCGCCGAACAGCTGGCGCAGCGCGGTGACGTCGCGGCCCGGGCTGATCAGCGCCGACTGGGCCTGGGTGTGCATGACGACGCGCTCGGCGACCGGGCGGCGTTCGCTCTCGTAGGTGTCGAGCAGGCCCGCCGGCGCCCAGCCGCGCACGGTGGCGGCGAGCTTCCAGCCGAGACCGACCGCGTCCTGCAGGCCGAGGTTGAGGCCGGGGCCGCCGATCGCGGAGTGGACGTGTGCGGCGTCGCCGACCAGCAGGACGCGTCCTTCGCGGAACTTCTCGGCCAGCCGCGTGTTGCGCCCGCGCAGCCGCCGCAGCAGGTGCGGGCCGTCGCCCTCGGGCGCGCCGAGCGGCACCTCGACCCCGAGGACACGCCGGACGCTCGCGCGCAGCTCGTCGACGGACATCGGCGGCTCGTCGACGGACTCCGGTTCGTCGGTCCATTCCATGGTGCTGATCAGCGGGCCGGCGGGGAACGGCGCGTACACGAACAGGCCGGTTTCGGTGCGGTAGTGGAAGAACGGCGGGATGACGCCGTGGCCCGGCACCCGCAGGCCACCCGATTCCGCGTCGGCGAACTCCGCGGGCACCGTGGCGTTCGCGGTGAAGGACAAGGTGCGGTCTTCGGTGACGCCGGGAAAGCCGATGCCGGTGAGCTTGCGGGTGACGCTGCGGCCGCCGTCCGCGCCGACGACGTACCGGGCACCGATGCGGTACGGCCCTTCGGGACCGGTGACGTCGAGGGTGACCGCGTCGGCGTCCTGGGTGAGGCCGGTGAGCTCGTGGCCGCGCCGGACCTCGATGCCGAGTTCGGCGGCGCGTGCGTTGAGCATCGCCTCGACCTGCCGCTGTGGCACGCCGAGGATGTTCAGCGAGTTGCGCTCGGCCAGGGTGAGGTCCAGGCGCAGCCCGCCGAAGACGAACGCCGGCGCGGGCGGCGCGATCGGGCCGGCGAGCCGTTCGTGCAGGCCGCGGCGGTCGAGGAGGCGGACGACCTGGCCGACGAGGCCGTTGGCGCGGTTCTCGGTGGTCGGTTCGGGCAGCCGTTCCAGCACCAGCGGCCGGACGCCGGCGAGGGCGAGTTCGCAGGCGAGCATGAGGCCGTTGGGGCCGGCTCCGGCGATGACGACGTCTTCCACGGTGGACTCCCCTTTTGCGGGCATGGCGAAGCAGCCCGGCGTGCGGGCGCTTCTCCGGGTTTTCGGATGAGGTGGGCTAGCGGGGTTCGGGCAGGCCGGCGGCGAGCCGGCCGAAGACGTCCCGCAGGACGTCTTCCAGGGCCGGTCGCGGATCGGCGACCAGCCACTGCTGGGTGACGACGTTGAGCGCGGCACCGACGACCCCCGCGACGAGCCGCGGGTAGACGTCCCGGGTGACGTCGGTGCCGGTGCGTTCGGCGACGGCGAGCGCGAACTCGGCTTCGGCGGCCGCACCGGCCTTCTGGAACTCCCCCTGCAGGGCGGGTTCGGCGACCATCAGCCGCAGCCCCTCGACCCAGCTCCGGTCGGCGGGTTTCCCGTCGGGCACCGGTTCGCCGAGCGCGAACCCGTCGAGCGCGGCGCGGGTGAGGGCGTCCCAGATCGGTTCCCCGGCCGGCCGGTCCCGCAGCGCGGCGGCGATGGCGCGCGCCCGGTCGTGGTGCCGGGCGACGATGGCTTCGCCTTTGCTGCCGAAGTAATTGCTGAAGGTCCGGGTGGACACCCCGGCTTCGGCGGCGATGTCTTCGATCCGGACGTTGTCGAAGCCGCGTTCGACGGTCAGCCGGATCGCCGCCCAGCTCAGCGCGATGCGCGTTGCCCGCTTCTTGCGCTCACGAAGGCCGGCGCGGTCGGTGTCCATGAACCCCACCGTACCGAAACTTGCAGGATCTGCAAAGTTTCCTAATCGGCAAGCTTTCGGCCGGGCTGGAGGAGCCGGCGCACGGCGTCGCGCAGCCACCGGTGGCCGCTGTCGGCGGCGTGGCGCGGATGCCAGGCCATGCCGATCTTCAAGGGCGGCAGCGGCAGCGGGATCTCCAGCAGGCGCAGGCCCAGTGCGTGGGCCGGGTCGCCGAGCGGCGAGGGTGGTTCGCCCGGCACGGCGGCCGGGACCAGGCAGACGACATCGCTGGCGGCGGCCAGGGCCATCGCCGCCAGGTGCCCGGGCAGGACGGCGCCGACCCGGCGGGTGAGCCCGTGTTCGGCCAGGGCCGCGTCCAGCGGTCCGGTGAAGCGGCCTCGGCGGCTGACCGCCACGTGCTCCGCCGCCGCCAGCCGGGCGGGCGTCAGGACGCCTTCGGTGAGCGGGTGCCCGGCGCGGACGCCGGCCGCCATCCGCAGCGTCACCAGGTCTTCGACCCTGGCCTCCGGGTCGGCGTGGCCGATGTTCCCGATCTCCAGGTCGATCCGGCCCTCGCGCAGGGCGGGGCCCGCCTCGAACTCCTCGGCCAGCACCCGCAGGGAGACGCCCGGGGCCTGACGGCGGGCCAGGTCGAGCAGGCCGGGCGCCACCGCCGCGCCGACGACGTCGGCGGCCTGGACGGTGAACGTGCGCCGCAGCGTGGCGGGGTCGATCCCGCCGCCCGGGGTGAGCAGGGCCGCCAGCCTGCGGACCACCGCGGCGGCTTCGTCCCGCAGTTCCTCGGCGCGGGGCGTGGGCACCATCGCCTGCCCGGCACGCACCAGCAGCGGGTCCTGGAGCACCCGGCGCAGCCGGGCCAGGGTGCGGCTCATCGCCGCGGGCGAAGTGCGCAGCCGCTCGGCGGCCCGGGTGACGCTCTGCTCGGTCAACAGGGCGTCGAGGGCGAGGGCGAGGTTGGCGTCGAGGTTCGGTAGCGGGTCGCTCACCAGCATTGTTCCGTTTCGGGCAAGGATTGCTTGCTGAGGTTCCCATTGTGGCAATGCGGTCGGGATCCGCACGATCGAGGGGTCAATCCGATCCGACACAACCGCGAGGTTCCATGATCGTCATCACCGCGCCCACCGGCCAGATCGGCGGGCGCCTGCTGTCTTCGCTGCTCGAAGCCGGCGAGGAGCTCCGGGTCGTGGTCCGCGATCCGGCCCGGCTCCCGGAGTCCGTGCGGGAACGCGTCGAGGTGGTCACCGGCTCCCACGGCGACGCCGCGACGGCCGAGCGCGCCTTCGCCGGGGCCGACGCCGTGTTCTGGCTGGTGCCACCGGACGGCTCGGTCCCGCCCGAGCAGGGCTACCGCGGCTTCACCCGCCCGGCCGCGCGGGCGTTCGCCGAACACGGTGTCGGGCACGTCGTCGGCGTCTCGGCCCTCGGCCGCGGCACCCCGCAGGCCGCCCGGGCCGGGCTGGTCACCGCGACCCTGGCCGTGGACGACCTGATCGCCGCCTCCGGCGTCGCCTACCGCGCGCTGGCCTGCCCGTCGTTCTTCGAAAACCTCCTGGAGGAGGCCGGCTCGATCCGGGACCACGGCGTCTTCACCGACACCGTCGCCGCGGACCGCCCGGCGCCGCTGGTGGCCGTCGCCGACATCGCCGCGGCGGCGGCCGGGCTGCTGCTGGACCGCTCGTGGACCGGCGTCGGCAGCGTCCCGGTGCTCGGCCCGCGGGACCTGTCGCCGGACGACCTGGCCCGCATCATGACCGAGGAGCTGGGCCGCCCGGTCCGTTACCACCGCGAGTCACACGAGGAGTTGCGGGCCACGATGCTCGGCTACGGCCTCGATGCCGCGTTCGTCGAGGCCATGGTCGCCATGAAACGCGCCAAGGACGAAGGCCTCGACGCCGGCGTCGCCCGCTCGACGCCGTCGGGCACCGAATTCGCGCAGTGGTGCGCCACGACCCTCAAGCCCGCCGTTCTCGCCGCCCCGGAGGCCGCCGATGCCCGCTGAATCGACCGTCACCGCGTTCATGCTGGTCAAGACCACGCCCGAATGGCTGGCCTTGACCGTCGACGAACGCATCCACGCCTTCAAGACCCAGATCGTCCCGGTGATCGAAGCTCAGACCCACGGCGTCCGGTCCCGCTTCTACGACACGGAGTTCTACTCCGCGCGGGTCACCGACGTCTGGGTCTGGGAGGCCGACGACCACGACACCTACCGGCTGCTGATCGACGCGCTGCGGGAAACCCCGTTCTGGGACCGCTGGTTCGAGGTCGTGGACCTGCTGGTGGGCCTCGAGAACGGCTACGCGCGCACCTACGGCGTGGAGCCGGTGGCCACCATCGCCACCTGAGTCCCGCGGCACCTCCGGTGCCCGGTCACCGACTGGACGAGAAACCGGTCATCGATCGCCGAAATCGTCGTCGGGCGTCACACTGTTGTGTGACATCGGTCACCGGAGGTGTTGCGAGATGGTTCTGGGCGACAACGGCGTCACTCACAAGGTGCCGGCGGACAGCAGAGTGCAGGTACGGCGGGCGGCGCTGGCGAGCGCGGTCGGCACGACCATCGAGTGGTACGACTTCTTCCTCTACAACACCGCGGCGGCTTTGGTCTTCCCGCACCTGTTCTTCCCCGCTTCGAGCGCCTACGCCGGCGCCATGCAGTCGTTCGCCACCTACGCGGTCGGGTTCGCCGCCCGGCCGGTCGGGGCCGCGATCTTCGGGCACTGGGGCGACCGGATCGGGCGGAAGGCGACGCTGATCGTCACGCTGCTGCTGATGGGCATCTCCTCCGGCGTCGTCGGGATCCTGCCCGGGACGTCGGCGATCGGCTTCGCGGCGCCGCTGATCCTGGTGCTGCTGCGGCTGGTGCAGGGCATCGCCATCGGCGGTGAGTGGAGCGGCTCGGTGCTGCTCGCCATGGAGTGGGGCAACCAGCGCAAACGCGGGCTGCTGGGCAGTTTCGCGCAGATCGGCGTGCCGGTCGGGCTGGTGCTGGGCACCGGCGGGATGACGCTGCTGTCGGCGACGCTGTCCCCCGCCGCCTTCGACTCCTGGGGCTGGCGGATCCCGTTCCTGCTCAGCCTGGTGCTCGTCGCCGTCGGGCTGGTGATCCGGCTGAAGATCCTCGAGACGCCGATGTTCGCCAGGCTCGTCGAGAACCGGCAGACCGCGCGCACGCCGGTGCTCGACGCGATCCGGCACCACTGGCGGGAAATCCTGCTCTCGGCCGGCGTCCGGTTCAGCGAGCAGATGCCGTTCTACCTGTTCACCAGCTACGTGCTGATCTACGTGGTGTCGCGGCACGACTTCAGCAAGACGTTCGTGCTCAACGCGGTCCTCGTCGGGGCCGCGTGCGAGCTGGCGCTGATCCCGCTGTTCTCGGCGTTGTCGGACACCTTCGGCCGCAAGCGGGTCTACCTGTGCGGGGCGGTCCTGACCGGACTGATCGCCTTCCCGTACTTCACGATCCTGGCGCACGGCAGCCACGCGCTGGTGTTCGTCGCGGTCGTCGTGTCGTTCATCCCGCACGCGCTGCAATACGGCCCGCAGGCGGCGTTGATCGGCGAGAGCTTCCCGACGCACCTGCGCTACGGCGGCGCGGGGCTGGGGTACCAGCTGGCGTCGGTGTTCGCGGGCGGGCCGGCGCCGCTGCTGGCGACGTGGCTGCTGCACACGACCGGGACACCGTACGCGATCTCCGGCTACATCATCCTGTCGGCGGCGGTCAGCGTGGCCTGCGTGATCGTCCTGAAGGACCGCTCCAAGGCGGACATCGACGACGTCACCGTCTACCAGCGGACCTGAAAGCGCCCCAATGTGGCGTTCGGTGCGTTGGACGCACCGAACGCCACATTCGGTGCGTGGGACGCAACCAACGCCACATTGGGGCGCTTGGGGTCAGCGGCGGGGGCCGCCCTGGGGACCGCCCTGGGGGCCGCCGAAGGGGGGCTGCTGCGGGAACGGGCCCGAGCCCGGGTTCTGCTGCTGCGGGCCGCCGAACTGGCCCGGCGGCGGGGCCTGCGGCGGCTGGCCCTGGTACTGGCCGCCCGGCGGCGGGCCGGCCGGGGACTGCGGCTGCGGGAGGGCCGGCTGGCCGCTCTTCGGCGTCGACGGCTGCTGCGGCGGGGGCACGGCCTCGGTGCCGCGGTCTTCGTCGGCTTCCGGTTCGGCCTGCTGCTGGGCCGGGCGCGGGATCGACGGCCGCGCGGGCGGCGAGGAGGGCGCCCCGATCGCCGGGACCTCCTTGCGGGCCACCGCTTCCGCGGCCGCGACGGCCTCGGCGACCTTCGGGTCGCTCTTGGTCTCGAACCAGCTGGAGACCTCGTCGTCCTCGAGGTCGGGCTTGTCCGGGACGTCGTCGTCCCTCGGCGGCTCGTACCGGAACACGCCGTCGTCGCCCGGGGCGCCGAGCGCGCGGGCGAAGCCTTCGAGGGCCTTGCCGTAGTCGCTGGGGATCATCCAGACCTTGTTCGCGTCGCCCTGCGCCATCTGCGGCAGTGTCTGCAGGTACTGGTAGGCCAGCACCTCCGGGGTCGGGCGGCCGGCCTTGATCGCGGCGAACACCTTCTCGATCGCCTTCGCCTGGCCCTGCGCCTGCAGGTAGCGCGCGGCCCGCTCACCCTGGGCCCGCAGGATGCGGGACTGCCGCTCGGCCTCGGCGGCGAGGATGGTGGCCTGGCGGGCACCTTCGGCGGCGAGGATCTGGCTCTGCTTCTGGCCTTCCGCGGTCTTGATCGCCGATTCCCGCTGGCCTTCGGCGGTGAGGATCATGGCGCGCTTCTCACGGTCGGCGCGCATCTGCTTCTCCATCGAGTCCTGGATGGAGGGCGGCGGGTCGATCGCCTTCAGCTCGACGCGGGCGACGCGGATGCCCCAGCGGCCGGTGGCCTCGTCGAGCACGCCGCGCAGCTGGCTGTTGATCGAGTCGCGGGAGGTCAGGGTCTGCTCGAGGCTCATGCCACCGACCACGTTGCGCAGCGTGGTGGTGGTCAGCTGCTCGACACCGACGATGTAATTGGAGATCTCGTACACCGCGGCGCGGGAGTCGGTGACCTGGAAGTACACGACCGTGTCGATCGAGACCGTCAGGTTGTCCTCGGTGATCACCGGCTGCGGCGGGAACGAGACGACCTGTTCGCGCAGGTCGATCCGGGCGCGCACCTTGTCCAGGAACGGCACGAGGATGTTGAGGCCGGGCGAGGCGACCGTGCGGAACCGGCCGAGCCGCTCGATCACGGCCGACTGTGCCTGCGGCACCACCATGACCGCCTTGGCGATCGTGATGATCACCAGCAAGGCCAAGGCTATGACCAGGCCGATCACAAATCCGGTCAAGAGAATTTCCCCTTACCTAGTACCATTCTTGCGCGGTTGACGGCGTTCCGGGTGCGGCGGGCGGGCTCACCTCGAGGTGCAGTTCCCGGGTGGTGACGCCCCAGCGGCCGGTGGTGTCGTGCAGGACCGTCCACACTGTACGGTGCAGGTCCCCGGGTGCGGCGACGGCGCGCTCGGCGGTGGTCAGGCCCGCTTCCTGCCGCAGCGCGGTGCGGGTCAGCTGCTCGATCGCCAGGGCTGGGGCGGCGATTTCGTAGGTGGCCAGGCGTGGATCGGTCACCGCGAAGACGACCTCGAAGCCGATGAGGACCTCCCGCCCGTCGCCGGTTTCGACCGGGCGGGGCGGGGCCGAGAGGATCTGGTCACCGAGGTCGAACCGGGCGCGGACCCGGTCGGCGAACGGGAGCACGACGTGGCGGCCGGGGCCGAGGACGGCGCGGAACTGCCCGCCGCGTTCGAGCACCGCGGCGTGGCCTTCGCCGACGACGACGAGTCCGAGGCTCACGGCTCGGCCGACACGACGGCGGTGGCACCGGAGATCTCGACCACGGTGACCTGGGTCCCGGGCGCGATGGGCGGCAGGTGCTCGCCGAGGCTGCGGGCCGACCAGACGTCGCCGCCCAGCTTCACCTGCCCGGCTTCGGCGTCCACTGTGGACAAGACGACGGCGCGGGCGCCGATCAGCGCGTCGATCCCGGTGTGGTGGGTCGGCCCGGAGAGGAAGCGCCGCTTGAGCGCGGGCCGGACGAGCAGGAGCATGCCGACCGAGGCGACGGCGAACACGGCGACGTCGATGACCAGGTTCCCGGTGAGGACCTCGGCACCGGCGCCGAACAGCGCGGCGACGCCCAGCATGATCAGCACGAAGTCGCCGGAGACGACTTCGGCGATCACCAGGGCGATCCCGACGATCAACCAGACCAGTGCCCAAGTCATGGCTTCATGCTCTCAGATCACGCCGGTTCGCACCGGCGTGGTGACGGGACGTGACCTTCGCGTGACCTTGGACAATTCGGACATTCAGCCCTCTTCCCCCGGTTCGGTGACGAAGTCGATGAGCCGTTCCACGGCCCCGATGAGCGGGGTCTCGAGGTCGCGGAAACTGCTCACTCCGCTCAGGACACGCTGCCAGCCTTCGAAAGGTTGCCCCCAGCCGAGCGCGTCGCAGATCCCCTGCTTCCACTCGGTCCCGCGCGGGATCTTCGGCCAGGCCTTGATCCCGACCGCCTCGGGGCGCACCGCCTCCCAGACGTCGATGTAGGGGTGGCCGGTGACCAGCACGTTCTCGTCGCGGACGGCCTCGACGAGCCGGGATTCCTTGCTGCCGGGCACGAGGTGGTCGACCAGGACGCCGAGGCGGCGGCCGGGGCCGGTGCCGAACTCGGCGATCCGGTCGGCGAGCACGTCCACGCCGTCGAGCGGCTCGACGACGACGCCTTCGACACGCAGGTCGTGGCCCCAGACGCGTTCGACGAGCTCGGCGTCGTGCTTGCCTTCGACCCAGATGCGCGAGTCGCGCGCGACGCGGGCCTTCAGTCCTTCGACGCGGACCGAACCGGACGCCGAGACCTGGCGGGCCGGGGCCTTCGCCGGTGCCCGGTACGGCACGAGCGTGACGGGCTTGCCTTCGAGGAGGAACCCGGCGGGTGCGAGGGGGAAGACGCGGTGGCGGCCTCGGGCGTCCTCGAGCACGACGTTCCCGTACTCGATCTTCACCACCGCGCCGCAGTAGCCGCTGGCCGGGTCCTCGACGACCAGGCCGGGTTCGGCGGGGACCTCCGGCACCTTCTTGCGGCGCGGGCCGGCGAGCACGTCGTCATAGCGTTGGGAGCGCACGACCCCGGAACCTAGTGGCCGCGGCGCCGCGGCCGGGGCATGCCACGCCGGTCAGCGCGCCAGTTCCAGCAGGGTGTCGGTGAACGGGGTGGGTTCGCCACGGCGCAGCGGCGCGTGGGCGGCCAGCGGAGCCAGGGCGGCGCACCACGCGAGGGCGCGGCCGGGGTCGAGGCCGGGCAGGTGCGGGCGGAGTGCCTCGATGCCGTCGTCGAGCGTGCCACCGGCGGCCAGCGGCAGGTAGAGCCAGTCGGCGAGGTCGAAGGCCGGGTCGCCGACGCTCGGGCGCGGGTCGATGGCGACCACACCGCGGCGGGGGCCGGCGTCGAGGACGTTGCCGGGGTGCAGGTCGCCGTGCACGACCGCGACCGGGCCGCCTTCGGCGAGGGCGAGGGCCCGCCTGCGGGCCCTCGCCAGGAGCCCGGGGGTCAGGTGCGGTTCGGCCGCCGAGCCGGGGACGGTGCGTTCGGTGATGTCGAACATGAAGGTCACGCGGTCGGTCAGCGGCGGCAGCCCGGGCGGGGGTGCGACCGCGTGCAGCTCGCTCAGCAGCGCGCCGATCTCGGCCCACGGCACCGGCCGGCCGCGCAGTTCGGTGCCGGGCACCAGGCCTTCGAGCAGGATCGCCCCGGCGTCGAGGTCGGTGTCCAGCACCTGCACCGCTCGGGGGCAGCCGCGCCAGGCTCGCAACCCCGCGGACTCCAGCCGGGCGACCTCGGGATCCGGGGTGAGCTTGAGGACCCGCAGGTCACCATCGGGGCCCGTGCACAGCAATGTGCGGCCGGAGTTGCCGGGCCGCGTCTCGCGGACGGTCAGCCCCCACCTCGCGGTCAGGCGGGCCACCAGGTCCGGGAGCGTGTCGCACCACGGCTCGGCCAGGTCCGCGCCGAAGCGGCCGACCAGCCGCGCGCGGGCGGCCTCGTCGACTAGAACAGCGGCCACGGGATGGCTCGCCAGTCGTCGCCGGGCTCGGGGAAGATGCCCTCGGCGAGCAGGACGTCGGTGCGCGCGGCCAGCGCGCGGATCTCGAACTTGGTGATGTGCTCGGCGAGGGTCTTGCCGAGGCCGCCGTCGAGCTCCGACCGCAGCTTGCGCAGCTTCTCGACGGTGTCCGGTGGCAGCGGCTCGCCGATCCAGCCCCACAGGACGGTCCGCAGCTTGGGGTCGGTGTGCAGGCAGATGCCGTGGTCGACGCCGTAGACGCGGCCGTCGACGCCGGGCAGGAGGTGCCCGCCCTTGCGGTCGGTGTTGTTGGCGATGATGTCGAGCACGGCCAGGTCGCGCAGCCCGGGGTGGTTCGCGTGGGCCAGCACCGCGGGTTCGCCGAACCGGTCGTGGGCGTTGAGCACCGGGCGCCAGCCGTCGGGGACGTCGTCGGGCGGCAGGACTTCCACCAGGTCGTCCTCGGTGGTTTCCACCCACAGCTGGACCATGCCGGGGCCGAACGGCCCGTCGCGCAGCACGGTCGGCGGGATCGCGCCGATGCCGGTCGTGTCGGCGATGATCGCGGTGGCGACCTCGCGCCCGGCGAGGGTGCCGTCGGGGAAGTCCCACAGCGGCCGCTCCCCCGAGACCGGCTTGTAGACGACCCGGCCGGTGACGCCGTCGAGCTCGATGGCGCAGAAGAGCGTGACGTTGGAGGCGTCGACCAGCCGGCCTTCGACGTCGATGCGGCCGTGGGTGACGAGTTCGCGGGAGGCGGGGTCGGCCGGGACGGGCGTCATGGTCAGTCTTCGCCCGCGTCGGTCTCGCGCCGGTAGCCGTTCTGCCGGGGGCAGATGTGCCCGGCCGGGTCGAGCGGCTCGGCGCACAGCGGGCACGGCTTGCGGCCGGCGTTGACGACGCGGTCGGCCCGCTCGGCGAAGGCGCGGGCGGCGGCCGGGCTGAGGAAGACGCGGACGGCGTCCGGGCCTTCCTCGGTGTCGTCGAGCACGACGGTTTCGTCGACCTCGCCCTCGGTGATGGCGAGCAGTTCGATGACGACCGCGCTGCTGTCGGCGTCCCAGCCCAGGCCCATGGTGCCGACCCGGAACTCCTCCTCGACCGGCACGGTGAGGGGGTCGAGGTCGACCAGGTCCTCGGGGGCGTCGTCGGGGACGTCGGCACCGAACCGGCTGGCGACCTCCTCCAGCAGCGAGCTCAGGCGCTCCGCGAGGACGACGACCTGCTGTTTTTCGATGGTGACGCTGATCGTGCGCACGTCCTCCGACGCCTGGAGGTAGAACGTGCGATCGCCGGGCTCGCCGACGGTGCCGGCGACGAACCGATCCGGCTGGCGGAAGACGTGGATTACGCGAGACATAGCACTGACGACCCTAGGCCACCGGCGCATGATCGGCATCCGCCGCCCCACCGTTGGCGGGCCGCTAGCCTCGGGGGGTGTCTCGGATCTCCCCGTGCGGAACCTGGTCGTCGCCCATCACCGCCGCCGAAGTGGCCGCCGCCGGTGGCGGCCCGCAGTGGCTCGACGTCGTCGGCGGCGAGGTGTGGTGGGCCGAGGCGAGACCCGGGGAACAAGGCCGGGTCGCGCTGGTCCGGGCGGTGCCGGGCGGGACCGAGGACGTCCTGCCGGCCCCGTGGAACGTCCGCAACCGGCTGCACGAATACGGCGGCCGGCCGTGGGCGGTGGCCGACGGGATCGTGGTGTTCACGCACTGGGCCGATCAGCGCGTGTACGCGCAGAGCGAAATCGGCGTGGTGGCGCTCACGCCGTCCCCGGCCGAGCCGCAGAGCGTCCGCTACGGCGATCTGCGGGCCGGGCGGCCGGGTGAGGTGTGGGCGGTCCGCGAGCGCAGCACCGGGCCGCGTCCCACCGACATCGAGCGGGACCTGGTGGCGATCGCGGTGGACGGCGGTGGCAAGCGGGTCCTGGCCGCGAGCCACCGGTTCCTGACCGTGCCGAAGCTGTCGCCGGACGGACGGCACGCGGCCTGGTTCGGCTGGGACCACCCGCTGATGCCGTGGGACGGCACCGAGCTGTGCGTGGCGCCCGTCGGCGAGGACGGGGCGTTCGGGCCGCACCGGGTGCTGGCCGGTGGCGTGGACGTCGCGGTGTGCCAGGTCGAGTGGGAGACGCCGGCGACGCTGCTGGCCGTGCTGGACCCCGGCGGCTGGTGGAACCTGCACCGCGTCGGCCTGGACGGGACGCTGAAGAACCTGGCACCGGTCGAGCAGGAGCTGGGCGGGCCGCTGTGGAAGACGGGGTCGCGGTGGTTCGCGCCGCTGGGCGGCGGGCGGCACGCGGTCCTGTCCGCGGGCCGGTTGGCGGTGCTCGACGAGGCCGACGGTTCGGTGACGCCACTGGCCGGCGAGCTGACGGCCTGGTCTTCGACGGGACTCGCGGTGTCGGGCGAAGACGTCGTGGGCGTGGCCGGTGGTCCGGCGCGGGAGGCCGCGGTCGTGCGGGTCTCCCCGGGCGGCGCGGTGACGGACGTGACGCCGCAGCCGGAGCTGCCCTCGGCGTTCCTGCCGGTGCCTCAGGAGCGGGTGTTCAGCACGCCGGACGGCGAGGCCGTGCCGGTGGTGCTGTACCCGCCGCGGAACCCGGAGTTCGTGGCCCCCGACGGCGAGCGGCCGCCGCTGCTGATCGACGTCCACGGCGGCCCGACCGGGCAGCACTTCGCCGAGCTGAACCTGGAGATCGCGTACTTCACCAGCCGCGGCATCGGCGTGGCGGCGGTGAACTACGGCGGCTCGACGGGGTTCGGGCGGGCCTACCGGGAGCGCCTGCGGGGGCAGTGGGGTGCGGTGGACGTCGCCGACTGCGTGGCGGTGGCCGAGGCGCTGGTGGCGGCCGGGCTGGCCGACGGCGACCGGATCGGGATCCGGGGCGGCAGCGCGGGCGGGTTCACCGCGGCGGCGTCGCTGACGACGACGAAGACCTACCGGGCGGGCACGGTGCTGTACCCGGTGCTGGACCTGGCCGGGTGGACCGGCGACACGCACGACTTCGAGTCGCGGTACCTCGACGGGCTGGTCGGGCCGTTCCCCGAGACACGGCAGCGGTACGTCGACCGGTCCCCGCTGGCGAACGTCGGGCGCCTGGCCGGGTCGGTGCTGTTCCAGCAGGGGCTGGAGGACCGGATCTGCCCGCCGGAGCAGGCCGACCGGTTCGTGGCCGAGCTGGCCGGGCGCGGCATCCCGTACGCCTACCAGCGGTTCGCCGGTGAGCAGCACGGTTTCCGGCAGGCGGCGACGATCGTGGCGGCGTTGGAGGCGGAGTTGTCGTTCTACGGCCAGGTGTTCGGGTTCGAAACGCCGGGTGTGGCGCGGCTGGAGCTGTCCCGGTGAGGCCGCCGCGGTTGCGGGCCGGGGACACCCTCGCCCTGGTGGCGCCGGCCGGGCCGGTGCCGGCGGACCTGCTGGAGAAGGCGCTGCCGGTGCTGCGCGGCTGGGGCGTCGAGGTGCGGGTCGGGCCGTGCGTGCGGTCGTCGCCGGGCTCGCCGCCGTACCTGTCCGGTTCGGACGCGGAGCGGGCGGCGGAGTTCACCGAGGCGTGGCTGGATCCGGGGGTGCGGTGCGTACTGGCGGCCCGGGGCGGCTACGGCGTGCAGCGGATGCTGGACCTGGTGGACTGGCCCGCGTTGCGGGCGACGGGCCCGAAGGTGCTGGCCGGGTCGTCGGACATCACGGCGCTGCACCGGGCGGTGGACGTCCACCTCGGACTGTCCACATTGTTCTCCCCGATGCCGGCGAGCGTGCTGTTCGACGACTTCGCGGTCGAGCACCTGCGGCGGTCGCTGTTCGAGCCGGAGCTGAACCGCGTGGTCCGCGGCGGGTCGGCGCTGGTGCCGGGCCGCGCCTCGGGCGTGCTGACGGGCGGCAACCTGTCCCTGCTGGCGGCGGGGATCGGCACCCCGGAGCACGGCTCGGCGCGGGACGCGATCGTGCTGCTGGAGGACGTGACGGAGAGCGTGTACCGGCTGGACCGGATGTTGACGCAGCTGCTGCGCAGCGGCTGGTTCGCCGGAGTGCGCGGGATCGTGCTGGGTTCGTGGGCGGCGTGCGGGCCGGCGCCGGAGGTGCGTGCGCTGCTGGTGGAGCGGCTGGGGCCGCTGGGGGTGCCGACGGTGGAGGAGTTCGGGTTCGGGCACGTGGCCTCGTCGCCGACGTTGCCGCTGGGGGTGCCGGTGACCCTGGACGCGGACCTGGGGACGCTGACCTTCGACTCCCCCGCGTTGACGTGAGGTTGTCGTCGGAGGAGGCCCGCGCCCGGTTCGCCGAGGCGCGGGTCGCCCGGCTGGCGACGGTGTCGGCTTCCGGCGTCCCGCATCTGGTGCCGGTGACGTTCGCGGTGCGCGGGGACGTGGTGGTGTTCGCGGTGGACCACAAGCCGAAGTCCTCGGTGGCCCTGCGGCGGCTGCGCAACATCGCGGAGAACCCGGCGGTGTGCTTCCTGGCGGACGGCTACGACGAGGACTGGTCGCGGCTGTGGTGGGCGCGGGCGGACGGGGTCGCGGGGGTGTTGCCGCCGGGGGCGGAGCCGGTGTCGTGGTTGGTGGCGAAGTACGCGCAGTACGCCGAGCGGCCGCCGGAGCACGCCGTGGTGGTCACCGAGGTGCACACGTGGAGCGGATGGGCGGGGAACTAGTCGCGGAGGAACTTCTCCGGGCGGCGCCAGGCGTCGATGATGCCCAGCGGGTCCGGTCGCAGGAGGGAGGCCGCCGCGTACAGGCTGGCCAGGACGACTCCGGCGATGAACCACCAGTCGTACAACGCCTGCTCGCCCGTCGGGTAGTACACCAAGGTCACGAACACCGAGACCGCCACCACCAGCGCCAGGTGCCGCGGCTGCCACTTGAACGCCGACAGGAGCACGAAACCCCAGGTCAGGTACCACGGCAGGGTCGGCGGCATCAGGATCGCCACCGCCAGGAGTGAGATGCCGGCCCGGTACACCGCCTCCGTGCCGCCGCCGCGGGCGAGCCACCACTGGCGGATGCCGAAGGCGATCAGCAGGAGCATGCCGGCCGCGCGGGCGACCGTCACGAACGGCGAGACCTGGACGTCCACGATCAGGTGGACCAGGTTGTAGAACACCTCGCCGATGCCGGTGGGGATGTTCAGCCAGTTCGCGATGAGCTGCGGGGCCTTCAACCCCGACCACCAGCCCAGGTTGAGGGAGCCCAGCGAGATCCACGTGCCCGCGACGAACACCGGCAGGAACAGGCCCACCGAGGCCGCGCCGGCGCGCAGGAAGTTGCGGACCTTCGACTCGCCCGTGAGGTGGTTGGCCCACATCCAGACGATGAACGGCAGGGCGATCGCCGCGGTGGGCTTGATCAGCATGCCGATCGTGACCAGGACGACCGCGAGCACGTGCTTGCGTTCCAGGGCGGCGAGGACGCCGATGGTGAGGAACGCGAGCATCATCAGGTCGTTGTGCGGGCCGCCGAAGAGGTGGATCACCATCATCGGGCTGGCCACCGCGAGCCACAGCGCGACCGGGAGCTTGCCGCCGAGGTGCTTGACCAGCCGCGGGAGCGCCCACAGCGTGCCGGCCAGGCCGACCAGCAGCACGAGGCGCATGAGGATGACGCCGAGGATCATGTTGTCGCCGGTGGTGGCGACCACGCCCTTGGAGATCAGCAGGAACAGCGGCCCGTACGGGGCCGGGGTGGTCTGCCAGAGCGGGTGGACGTTCTGCACCACGTTCGGCAGCACGTCGAGCTCGGCCGGGCCGTTGGCGTACGGGTCGAGCCCGTAGAGCAGCTGGGCGCCCTGGCCGAGGTAGGAGAAGACGTCGCGGGTGAACAGCGGCGGCGACACCAGCAGCGGCGCCATCCAGCACCCCGCGGCGACCAGGATCGGCCGGCTGCCGATGCGGCCGGCCAGCACGTAGCGGCCGAGCCGGACCCACGCCCACACGACCATGCCGAAACCGGTGTAGAGGACGGCGTTGGCGAGCATGCGGCCGTGGCCGTAGCGGACCCAGGACATCGGGCCGTGGCCGAGCACCGGGTCCTTGATCAGGATGCCGCCGGCGCCGAGGGCGGCGATCATCAGCAGAGTGCTGCCGACGGTGCCCATCGCGATCGTGCGGTAGGGGAATCGCGAGGGCACGCGGAGCCGCTCGGCCAGTCCGGTCGAGGGCGTCTGTGCGGGGTCGGTGGTGGTCGCCATTTCCGTTCGGAGATTACACAACGCGCTCGTGTGCGGTTCCCGCAGTATCAGGTTTCGACGGTGCGGCGCTGGGCGGTGCCGCCGGGCAGCGCGGCCAGCAGGGACTTCGTGTACTCGTGCTGCGGGTCGAGCAGGACCTGCTCCACGGTCCCGGTTTCGACGAGCTCGCCGCGGTACATCACGGCGACGCGGTCGGCGATGTTCCAGGCCAGACCCAGGTCGTGGGTGATCACCAGGGCGGCGAGGCCGAGTTCGCGCCGCAGCCGCAGCAGCAGGCCGAGGATTTCGCCGCGCACCGACGCGTCGAGCGAGGCGACCGGTTCGTCGGCCACCACCACCGCCGGTTCGAGCGCCAGGGCGCCGGCGATGACGACGCGCTGGCGCTGGCCGCCGGAGAGCTGGTGCGGGAGCCGGTCGGCGTACTTTTCCGCCGGTCGCAGCTCCGCGGCCTCCAGGGCGCGGTGGACGACCGCGCGCTCGTCGCTCAGCCGGTGGATCCGCGGCCCTTCGGCGACGGCCTCGTACACGGTGTGGCTGGGGTTCAGCGCGCTCGTGGGGTCCTGCAGGACGAGCTGGACCTGACGGCGGTAGGCCTTGAGGCCCGCTCCCCCGGCCGGCACCGGGTTCCCGGCGTAGCGGACCACGCCGGAGTCGGGTTTCTGCAGGCCGAGCAGGGTCCGGGCGAGCGTCGTCTTGCCGGAGCCGGACTGGCCGACCAGGGCGACGATCTCGTCGCGGGCCACGGTGAGGTCGACGCCGGCGACGGCGTCGATCCGCTTGCCGGTGCGGTCGCGGAAGGACACGCGCAGGTTCTCCGCGGCCAGCAGCGGCTCGCCCGCCTCCCGGTCCGCCGGTTCCGGTGGCAGCGGGGTGCTGGTGGCCGGGGCGAAGCGGGACACCGGGTCGCCGACGGTCGGGAACGCCGCCGCGAGCGCCCGCGTGTGCTCGTGGCGAGGTGACCCCATCACCTCGGCGCCGGGGCCTTCTTCGACGATCTGCCCGTCGTACATGACGGCGATGCGTTCGCAGGTGGCGGCGAGCACGGACAGGTCGTGGCTGATCATGATCAGCCCGATCCGCTGTTCGGCGACCAGCCGGGACAGCAGGGCGAGGACCTGGGCCTGGACGATGACGTCGAGGGCGGTGGTCGGCTCGTCGGCGATGATCAGCCGGGGCGAGCAGGCCAGCGCCATGGCGATCATGACGCGCTGCTTCTGCCCGCCGGACAGTTCGTGCGGGTAGGCGCCGGCCCGGGCCGGGGGCAGGTCGACCTGGGTGAGCAGCTCGGCGACGCGGGCGTCGACCTCGGTGTCGGTGAGAGCCGTGCCGGACGGCGGGTGCAGCCGGATCGGTTCGGCGATCTGCTCGCCGATCTTGCGCACCGGGTTGAGCGCGTGCATGGCGCCCTGGAACACCACCGAAGCCTCGGCCCAGCGGACCGCGCGCAGCCGTCCCCACTTCATGGAAGTGACGTCTTCGCCGTCGAGGAGGATCTCGCCGGTGATCTTCGCCGTGCGCGGCAGGAGGCGCAGCACGCTCATCGCGACGGTGGATTTGCCCGAGCCGGACTCGCCTGCGACGCCGAGGGTGCCGCCGGGGTCGAGGGTGAGGTCGACGCCGCGGACGGCGGGGACGTCGGTGTCCCCGACCGCGTAGGTGACGGTGAGGCCGGTGAGCTGCAGCAGCGGGGTGGTCACTTCTTCAACCTCGGGTTGAACACGGTCTCCAGGCCCCGGCCGACCAGGGTGAAGAAGAGGACGACGAGGACGATGGCGATGCCCGGCGGGAGCACGTTCCACCAGGCGCCGCGGCTGATGGCGCCGTTGTTGAGGGCGTTTTCCAGCACCAGGCCCCAGGTGACGGAGTTGGGGTCGCCGACGCCGAGGAACGACAGGGTCGCGTCGGCGATGACGGCGTTGCCGACGACCAGGGTCGTGTTGGCCAGCACCAGCGGCATCACGCCGGGCAGCACGTGCCGGCCGATGATGTGCAGGTGGCCGCCGCCGAGGGCGTGCGCGCGCTCGATGTAGGGGCGGCTTTCGATGGTCAGCGTCTGGGCGCGGACCAGCCGGGCGGTGCTGGGCCAGGCGGTGAGGCCGATGGCGATGATGATCGTGCCGACGCCCTTGGGCAGCACGGCCGAGAGCGCGATGGCGAGGATCAGCGAGGGCAGGACCAGGAAGAAGTCGGTGAACCGCAGCAGGGTCGCCGACACCCAGCCGCCGAAGTGGGCGGCGGTGATGCCGATCAGGGTGCCGATGACCACCGACAGCAGCGCGGCGGAGAACCCGACGAGCAGGGAGATCCGGGTGCCCCAGACGGTCATCAGCAGCACCGACCGGCCGAAGTTCTCGGTGCCGAGCCAGTACTCGCCGCTCGGCGGGGACAGCGGTGCCCCGGTGGCCTTGGTGACGTCGAGGCCGGTCTCGTCGCTGATCAGCGGCAGCAGGAGGGCGACGACGACGGTGGCGGCGAGCAGGACGAGCCCGATGAGCGCGCCGCGCTGGGCGGCGAACTCGCGCCAGGTCCGGGTCAGCGACGCCCGGCGGCGGGCCCAGGCGATCTGCCGGGGTGTCTCGGCGGTGGTCATGAGGTACGCACCCTCGGGTCGAGCACGCGGTAGAGCAGTTCCGCGAGCAGGTTCATCAGCACCACCGAGCCCGCCAGCACGGTGAACACGCCCTGCAGCACCGGCAGGTCGGGGCCGTGCAGGGCGTCGTAGGTGAGCTGGCCCAAGCCGGGCCAGCTGAACACGGCCTCGACGGTGACCGCGCCGGCCAGCACCGAGCCGAACTGCATGAACACCAGCGTGGTGGTGGGCAGCAGGGCGTTGGGGACGGCGTGGCGGCGGCGGACGAGGTCGTCGCGCAGGCCCTTGGCGCGGGCGGTGGTGAGGTAGTCGGCGTTCATCTCCCCCAGCAGCGACGACCGCATGATCAGCATGTACTGGGCGTAGAACACCGCCAGCAGCGTCACGCACGGCAGCACCAGGTGGTGCAGGACGTCGAGGGTCTGGGACAGCACGTCGGGGGCGGCGTCGGGCGAGTGCATGCCGCGGCTGGGGAACAGCCCGTCGGTGACCACGAGCAGCATCAGGCCGAGCCAGAACTGCGGGACCGACCACAGCGTCAGCGCGATGCCGGTCTGGGTGCGGTCGAAGAAGCTGTCGCGGCGCCAGGCGGCGCGGATGCCGAGCGAGAGGCCGAGGACGACGGCGAGCAGGGTGGCGCTGCCGACGAGCAGGATGGTCGGCCAGAGCCGTTCGCCGATCATGTCGGCGACCGGGCGGCCGTTGTTGAGCAGCCGGGATTCGCCGAGGTCGCCGTGCAGCAGGTTCCAGAAGTAGTTCCCGAACTGGACGAGGACGGGCTTGTCGATGCCCATCTTCTCGCGCAGTTCGGCGATCTGCTGGGGGCTGGTGACGCGGTCGCGGGTCATCGCCGCGACCGGGTCGCCGGGCAGCATCCGGAACAGGAAGAAGAACAGCACGATCACCAGCACGATGCTGATCAGCGCTTCGGCGATCTTGGTGAGCACGAACCGGGCCGTGCCGGTCCCGCCGCGGTGCTCGTCGGGGTCGACGAGCACCGCGGCCTGGTCGGGGGTGGTCATCTCTTACTCGCGGTCCTCTGCGGTCTTGCCGCGGCGGCCGAGCACGATGCCGCCGCCGACGAGGACGACCACGACGACCGCGCCGATGACGATCCACAGCACGGTGGAGCCGCTGCCGGAATCGGCCGCGTTGGTGGTGCCGGCCGGGGTGGCGCCGTAGACGCCCCAGTAGCCGGTCTGCTCGAGGATGGCGCCCTGGGGCTGCGGCTGGGTGGTGAAGCCGGAGAACTTGTCGGAGCGGTAGGCCTCGAGGGCGTTCTGGTAGTCGAGCACGATGGTCGGGACCTGGCTGTAGAGCCGGGCCTGGGCCTGCTTGACGTACTCGGCGCGCTTGGTGTCGTCGGTTTCGGTGAGCTGCTTCTTGTAGAGGTCGTCGTAGGCGGCGTCGCAGAAGAAGGTGTCGGTGCTGCCGCCCTTGCCGTCCGGGGTGGGGCGCGCGGCGCAGGTGTGCAGCGAGAGCGCGTAGTCCGGGTCGGGGTTGGTGCCGTAGCCGCCGATGGCGAGGTCGTACTTGCCGGTGGAGGTGCGGTCGGACAGCTCGTCGTCGGAGACCAGGTCCTGCTTGACGGTGATGCCGACGTCCTTGAGCCAGCCGGTGACGTACTGGGCGACGCCCTGGTCGTAGCTGCGGTTGGCGTGCCCGGTCAGGCGCAGTTCCAGCTTCGCGCCGCCGGGGGCGGTGCGGACGCCGTCGGCGCCCTTCCGGTAGCCCGCCTGCTCGAGGGTGGTGTTGGCCGCGGCGAGGTCGAACTTGATGCGTTCGGCGTCGCTGGGGTCCCAGTGGTAGTCGCGGTAGATGGCGGGCACGACGCCGCCGCCGACCTGGCCGAGGCCCTTGAGGACCTTGTCGACGAGGGTCTTGGTGTCGACGGCCTGGGCGATGGCCTTGCGGAGGTTGAGGTCCTTGAGGACCGGGTTGCCGTCCCCGATCGGGTTGCCGGCGTTGTCGGTGACGCCGAAGTTGATCGCCAGCTCGTCGTAGCGGCGGCCGGGGGCGGCGTTGGTGGTGATGCCCTGCTGGCCCTGCAGCGCGGCGAACTGGTTGGGGTTGAGCCGGTTGATGACGTCGACTTCGCCCTGTTTGAGCGCGTTGACCGCGGCTTCGGTGTCCTTGAACTGCAGCAGCTGCAGTTCGTCGATCTTGGGGGCGCCGCGCCAGTAGTCCTTGTTGGCGCTGAACTTGACGTACTCGTTCGGCTTGTACTCGGTGACGTGGAACGGGCCGTCGGAGACGCCGGCGACGGCGAGGGTGTCGGTCGAGGCGGCCTTGAGGTCCTTGACCGGCTCCCAGATGTGCTGGGGCACGATCGGCACGTCGAGCAGGTTCATGTTGACCTGGACGGTCTTGGTCTTGATGACGAGGGTGGTGTCGTCGGGCGCGGTGACCGTCTCGAAGTTGGCCACGTAGTTGCCGTTGGCGGTGCGGGCGTTCTCGTCGGTGAGCATCCGGTTGAAGGTGAACGCCGCGTCCTTGGCGGTCACCGGCTGCCCGTCGCTCCACTTGACGCCGCCGCGGATCTTGAAGGTCCAGGTGAGCTTGTCCGGCGACGGGGTCCAGGACTCGGCGAGCGCGGGCGCGGCTTCGGCCTTTTCTGCGTCCGGGACGGTCAGGAACTCGAAGGTGAACCGGCCGATCTGCGTGGACGCCGAGAGCACGGCGGTGAACGGGTTGAGGTGGTCGATGCCGGTGGTGAGCGCGACCCGCAGCACCTTGGCCTGCTGGGCCTGGGCGGGGACGGCGAGCGGGATCGCCGTCAGCGTGGCGGCCGCGACGACCGCGCCCACCCGGGCGAAACGCCCGGCTCTGTGTTGGAACTGCACCGAAAACCACCCCATCGTTCGCTTGTGAGCCTCCCCAAGGACGAGAAGTAACCACATATCGGGACAACCGCGCAATATGTTGCCACCTCGGCAGGTGCCCGATCGTTATCGACACCCCGATCGTCACGCTGAGTGACGTTCGGCGATGTGGGTGATTCGCGTCCGGGGGCCGGGCGCGCTGGTTAGAGTGCCCGGCATGCGCATCCTGATCTCGGCGGACATGGAGGGCGCCACCGGCGTCACCTGGACCGACGACGTCGTGCCCGGGTCGCCGCAGTGGGACCGCTTCCGGCGGCTGTTCACCGGCGACGTCAACGCCGTGCTGGCCGGGCTGTACCAGGCCGGGGCGAGTGACGTGCTGGTGAACGAAGCCCATTCCTCGCAACGGAATCTGCTGCTGGAGGACCTCGACCCGCGGGCGCGGATGCTCACCGGCCGGCACAAGCCGCTGTCGATGATGCAGGGCATCGATTCCAGTGTGGACGGTGTGGTGTTCCTCGGCTACCACGCCGGCGCGGGCTTCGACGGGGTGCTTTCCCACACCTACCTGGAGAACCAGATCACCGGGGTGTGGCTGGACGACGTCCCGGCGAGCGAGGGCCGGTTGAACGCGGGGATGGCCGCGGAGTACGGCGTCCCTGTCCTGCTCGTTTCGGGTGACGACAAAACGTGCGACGACGCCCGTGATTACGCTCCGGAGGCGGAGCTGGTCCAACTGAAGGAATGCGTGAGCCGGTACGCGGCGATCTGCCTGCCGCCGGCGCGCACCGCGGAGCTGCTGACCGGCGCGGCCGCCGAGGCCGTGGCCCGGGCCGGCCGGGAGGAGCGGCAGGTCGGGCCGCACCGGATCGAGGTCGAGTTCGACGCGAGCCATCTGGCGCAGGCGACGGCGGTGATCCCGACGGTGGAGCAGATCGGCACCCGGCGGGTCGGGTTCGACGCGCCGACCATGACCGAGGCGATGAAGTGCTTCAAGGTCGTCACGGCGATCGCGGCGGGGGCGGTGCAGGGCATCTATGGCTGACGTCGTCGAGCTGTGCGCGGACCTGATCCGCTTCGACACGACCAACCGCGGCGGCAACGACGCCGAGCCCGAGCGGCCGGCGGCGGAGTACGTGGCCGCGTTCCTGGACGGCCTGGGCATCCCCGCGCGGATCCTGGAGGCCGCGCCGGGGCGGGCCAGCGTGATCGCGCGGGTGCCGGGCACCGACCCGTCCCGGCCGGCGCTGCTGGTGCAGGGGCACCTGGACGTCGTCCCGGCGGACGCGGCGGACTGGTCGGTGCCGCCGTTCGCCGGCGAGGTGCGCGACGGGTACCTGTGGGGCCGCGGCGCGACCGACATGAAGGACTTCGTGGCGATGGTGCTGGCCGCGCTGGCCGGCGGGGCGCGGCCGCGGCGGGACCTGGTGCTGGCGTTCGTCGCCGACGAGGAGGACCGCGGCGAGTGGGGCGCGCACTGGCTGGTCGCCCGCCATCCCGAGCTGTTCGAGGGCTGCGCGGCGGCGATCAGCGAGTCGGGTGGCTACACCTACCACGTGCCCGCGGCCGACGGCCGGGACGTCCACCTGTACCCGGTCGGGACGGCCGAGCGCGGGACGGCGCACCTGCGGCTGACCGCCCGGGGCCGCGCCGGGCACGGTTCGCGTCCGAACGACGAGAACGCCGTCACCCGGTTGGTGGGGGCGTTGCACCGGATCGCGTCGCACGAGTGGCCGGTGTCGCTGACGCCGGCGGTGCGGGCGTTCCTGGAGCGGACCGGCGCGGCGCTGGGTGTCGCGGTGGATCTGTCCACTTCGGAGGGTGTGGACGCGGCGGTGGCCGCGCTGGGGCCGGCCGGCTCGCTGGTGGTGCCGACGGTCCGCAACAGCACGACCCCGACGATGCTGGACGCGGGGTACAAGGTGAACGTGATCCCCTCGACGGCGACCGCGCAGGTGGACGTCCGGGTGCTGCCCGGGACCGAGGAGGCGTTGTTCGCCGCGCTGGACGACCTGCTCGGCGCGGGCGTGACGCGGGAGTTCGTGGCGCACCAGCCGCCGGTGCAGGCGCCGGTGGACTCGCCGTGGTTCACCGCGATGGCGGCCGCGCTGCAGGCAGAGGATCCGGAGGCGGTGGTGGTGCCGTACTGCCTGGGCGGCGGGACGGACGCGAAGGCGTTCGCGCAGCTGGGGATCGACTGCTACGGCTTCGCGCCGCTGTGGCTGCCGAAGGGGTTCCCGTACCGGGCGATGGCGCACGGGGTGGACGAGCGGGTGCCGGTGGCGGGCCTGCACTTCGGCACCCGCGTCCTGGCCCGGTTCCTCGAGAACTGTTAGAGGGCCCGGCCGAGGAGCGCCAGCAGGCTGTCCCAGTGGCGTTCGAGGGCGGCGGGGTCGAAGGAGTCGGTGTCGGACATGGTGAAGCCGTGGACGGTGCCGGGGTAGATCTCGGAGGTGTACTCGAGTCCCGCGGCGTCGAGGGTTTCGTTGAGCTCGCCGAGAGCCTCGGGCGTCAGGTCGGTTTCGGCGTGGCCGAAGTGGACCCGGGCGGTGATCCGGCGCAGGTTGTCGGGCCCGGCGGCGCCCACCGGGGCGTGGAATCCGGCGAGGGCGGCCACCCGGCCGGGGTGGGCCGCGGCGGTGTGCGTCGCGAGGAGGCCGCCGATGCAGTAGCCGGTCGTCGCGACCGGGCCGGGGGCGACCTCGGGCCGGGCGGTGAGGAACTCCAGGCAGGCGTCGGCGTCACGCAGGATCCGGTCGGTGGTGTGCGCCTCGATCATGGGCATCAGCCGGGCGAAGACCGCGGGCCGGGCTTCGGCGCCGATGTACTCGGGCAGGTCGATCACCGGTGTCGGGCCGTGCCGGTAGAAGGGGTTGGGGACGAGCACGTAATACCCGTGGCCGGCCAGTTGTTGCGCCATTTCGCGCAGGACGGGCCGGATGCCGAAGCCGTCCGGGTACATCAGCACGCCGGGGTGGCGTTCGCCGTCGCCGGGGAACGCGGCGAAGGCGTCGGCCTGGCCGTCGGCGGTGGGGATCTGCAGTGACTGGGTGGGCATGATCACCGAGCCTAGGCCACCCGTTCAGGGCACGACGACGAGTTTTCCGGCCGCCCGGTCGTCCTCCATGTAGCGGTGGGCGGCGGCGATGTCGTCCAGCGGGAAGATCCGGTCGATGTGCGGCCGGTACGTGCCCGCCTCGACTTCGCCGATGATCCGCTGCAGCAGGGCGGTGCTGCCGGTGAGGGTGCCGCTGTGGAAGGCGGTCAGCTTGGTGCCGGACGGGATCTTCGCGATCGGCTCGAAGTCCGGGACGAGCCAGCCGCTGAGCGAGCCGGCCACGCACACCGTGCCGCCGCGGCGGACCAGGCGCAGCGAGTCCACCGCCGTGCGGGCGCCGACGAGGTCGAGCACCCAGTCCGGGCCTTCGGGCCACAGCTGCGGCAGGCCGGTCAGCGGGCCGCCGTCGTCGATGAGGACGTGCCCGGTCAGCGCGCCGGCCTTGTCCGGGCGGCGGGTGGTGGCGGCGACCTCCAGGCCGTGGCCGGCCGCGATCGCGGCCGCGGCCAGCCCGACCGAGGAGCTGCCGCCGCGGATGAGCAGCCGCCCGGTGCTGTCCGGGCCGATGCCGAGCGCGTCGAGGGCGCCCTGGGCGGTCAGGTA
The DNA here is from genome assembly GCF_053601215.1 of Amycolatopsis sp. NPDC004772. NCBI lineage: Bacteria > Bacillati > Actinomycetota > Actinomycetes > Pseudonocardiales > Pseudonocardiaceae > Amycolatopsis > Amycolatopsis sp. NPDC004772. The sequence goes on along the minus strand of NZ_JBSGBK010000018.1, from coordinate 68,569 downwards.
GGTCTCGGGCAGCGCCGCGAGGACGTCCCAGGGCAGGGTGGTGGTGACCGGCATCAGCAGCGGGTCGGGCAGCAGGGCGTATTCGGCGTAGCCGCCGTCGAAGGCGCGGCCCATCTCCCCCATCATCGCCGCGACCGTGGTGCCTTCGGGCAGCCGCGGGTCGGTCGAGGCGGCGACGGTGCCGACGCATTCGATGCCGAGCACGCGGGGGAAGACGACGTCCGGGGAGTGGCCCTGCCGGGTCCGCAGTTCCGACCGGTTCAGGCCGGTGCCCTCGACCCGCACCAGGCTCCAGCCCTCCCGCACCGCCGGGACGGGCAGCTCCCGGAGTTCCAGGACTTCCGGGCCGCCGGGCCGGACACACACCGCCGCTCGCATCGTGTTCATGGGTCCCACTCTCACCGGCGGGGCCGGTGGCCGACCACCGGTAGAATGCCAGCTTGTGCCCATTGCCCGCCAAGTCGTCCCGGAGTCGCGGATCTGGCCGTCGGGCGGGGCGCACCGGTGGCCGCCGGGCGGCACCAGCGCGGCGGACGTCCACGACCGGGGACACCTGGTGTACGCGGCCCGGGGCGTGCTGTCGGTGCACACCGAGCGGGGGACGTCGATCGTGCCGGCCAACCGGGTGGCCTGGACGCCGGCCGGGTTCGTCCACCGGCACCGCGCGCACGGCCACACCGACATGCGGATCGTGTTCCTGCCGGCGGCACTGGCCCGGCTCGTCCCGCAGCGGCCGGTGGTGTTCACGGCGTCGGGTCTCGCCCGGGAGGTGCTGCTCGCGTTGACCGGCCCGCGCGAGTACGACCGGTCGGCGAGTGCCCGCCTGCGCCGGGTCCTGGTCGACGAGCTGCGCGAAGCACCGGAGCAGCCGCTGCACCTGCCCGAGCCGCGCGACGACCGGTTGCGGGCCATCGCGCGACAGCTGTACGAGGAGCCCGGGGACGCCACGCCGCTGGCGGAGCTCGGGCAGCGGATCGGGGCGAGTGCCCGCACGCTGAGCCGGTTGTTCCGCGACGAGCTCGGGATGACGTTCTACGAGTGGCGTACCCAGGTCCGCATCGGCCACGCGCTGGTCCTGCTGGCCGACGGCCACGACACGGCGGCCACCGCGCGGGCGTGCGGGTGGGCGAACCCGAGCCACTTCATCGCGGCGTTCACGGCCGTGGTGGGGACCACGCCCGGGCGGCACCGGAACGGCGCCGGGTAGGCCGGATGTTCCGCGGCGGAGAAGACGAGCGCGTCCGGGCGGCACCGGGCTAGCGGGTGAAGGTGGCCCAGTAGCGGGTGCCTTCGCGGATGGTGTCGAGGCTGACCAGCCGGACGCCGTCCTGGGCGATGGACTCGATCTCCGCCCGGCTGAACGGCCACGGCGGGCCTTCCCACGTCTCGGCGTCCGTGCTCTCCTCCGCGACCTCGCTGACCAGGAGCGTGCCGCCGGGGGCGAGGAAGCCGGCCAGGGCCGTCACCGCGGCGGGCCGGAATTCGCGGGGCATGGCCTGGATGTTGATGATCTCCACGACCAGGTCGAACGCGTGGCGCCACTCCCCCGGCGGGTGCAGCAGGTCCGCCACGACGTAGTCCGCTGCGGACTCCGGGAAGCGGGCGCGGGCGGCGTCGACCGCGGCCGGGGCGACGTCGAAGGCGGTGACGGCCCAGCCGGCCGCGGACAGCAGCTCGGCGTCGTCGCCGAGGGCGCTGCCCACCACCAGGGCGCGGCGGCCCTCGCCCGGGCGGACCCAGGCGGCCAGGTCGGTGTTCGGGGTGCCGCGGGTCCACGGGACCTCGGCTTCGCCGCGGGCGGCGGCGGTGTAGAGCCGGTCGAACCAGGCGGTCGGGCTGCCTTCGGCGAGGGAGGCGCGGGCGAGTACGCGGTCGGCGGGTTCCGGCGTCGTCATGGTCGTGACCCTAGCGACGACGCCGGAACCCGCGAGGCCGGTTTACGGCGCGACCGGCCCTGGGATCGCGTGCAGCTTCTCCCCGGCCCAGTGGACGACGTCCCGGACCGGCGCGGCCGGCGGTGCGGGCCGGAAGTTGGCGGCGTCGTCGATGCTGCCGGTGCCGTCGTAGACCGTTCGTTGCGGGTAGGCGAACACCGGGCGGGTCCGGGTCACCGTGCCGGCGGCGTCGCGGCCGGTCGCGGTGACCACCGTGGGCGTCGTGCCGCGTTCGACCCAGGCGACCAGCTGCTCGAGCGGGTCGAACTCGGTGAGCGTGGTGCCGCCGCCGCAGTGGTAGAGCGACGGGACCATGAACAGCCGCGCCCAGTCCTGCGGGCGGCCGTGGGTGAGCCGCTGGTAGTAGTCGAGCGTGCCGGCGGGCGGGATGGCTTCGTCGTTCCAGCCGTGCCAGAGCAGCAGCTTGCCGCCGCGCCGCTGGAACGCCGAGAGGTCGAGGCTCAGGGCGTCGTAGCGGACCCCGACCGGGGTGAGCCGGTCGAATTCGCGGCGGGTGAAGGCGAAGGTGTCGACGGTCGACGCCGGTGCGCCGATCGGGTAGCCGAGGTAGCGCAGGTAGTTGTCGGCGAGGTTGCGGGCGAAGGAGAAGCCGCCGGTCTCGGGGGTGGCGATGATCCACCCGGCCCACGACAGCTCGGACCCGGGCAGCTGGCCGCCGGGGTAGAGCAGTGTGCCGCGCTCGTCGACGGGCGGCGAGTACAGCTTGCGGACGACTCCGGCCTGGGCCGGGGTGAGGCAGGACGGCGTGTCGGCGCCGGCGCAGGTCAGTGTGGCCGGGTCGAAGCGGCAGGTGCGGGGGTCGTCGAGCTGGCCGTCGGCGAGCCCGTCGAGGCGGTCGCAGGCGGCCAGGACGGCGTTGTGCAGGGCGGGCAGCTTGGCGGCGGTGAGGATCGGGCTGCCGTCGGCGGCGCTGTTCACCCGGGCGAGCCAGGTCTGGTACACCCCGAGCAGCGGGCCCCAGTAGTTCGCGGGGGCGCCGGCGTCGATGCCGTCGAAGTCGTCCGGGTAGCGCTGGGCAAGCAGGAGGCCTTCGCGGCCGCCGTCGGAGCAGCCGCTGAAGTAGGAGTTGCGCGGCGGGGCGCCGTAGAAGGCCTGGATGATCGCTTTCGAGGCGCGGGAGACGACGTGGGGTGCGCGGAACTCGAAGTCGTTGCGCGCGGCCTGGTCGTGCGCGCCCCAGCGGCCGTCGTCGACGATGGCGGGCGTGCTGCCGACGTGGCCGTCGTCGGTGGCCGCGACCGCGACGTCGCCGCCGTGGGGCAGGCCGCAGTCGGCGAAGGCGGGCGGGTTGACCACGCCGCAGAAGCCGCCGCAGCCGTACTGCAGGTAGCGCCCGGCGTAGGTCTTGGTGGGCAGGCGCAGCTCGAACCGGACGGCGGGTTCGACGTACCCCTGGACGCCGCAGTATTCGGGGTCGGTCGCGGTGGCCGCGACGACGGCCGCCGAGGTGACGTGGGTGGGCGCGCCCGGGAGGGCGAAGCCGCGGACCAGGCCGGCGCAGGAGGTCACCGGCCGGACGGCCGAACCGGTCGCCGCGGTGGCGGTGGCCGGGGTGAATGTGGTGGTGGCGAGCGCCAAGGTGGCGATCGCGGTGAAGATCCGGAACGTTCTCATCGGGCCCCCGTTTTCCGCGTTGTCTGATTCCGGTCAGGTTTGGCGAGCGGTCTTGACATCGATGTCACCCGCGCGTTTCCCTTCGTTGGCGCCGCCGGTCCCCGCCTGCGCGGCGCTGCTGAATCCGCCCTCCGAGCTTGGAGCAACGATGCCCCGAAGCGCCAGACCGCCGGTCGCTTTCCTGGTGACCGCCGCCGTGGTCGCCGCCGGCCTGGTCGCCCTCCCCGCGGCCTCGTCCGCCGCCGAAGACGCCCTCCCCGCCGACTTCTCGTCCTCCTTCGAGCCCGGTGACGTCCAGCCGACGTGGACCGACACCGTCGACACCGACGCGGCGGGCAAGCCGCGCGCGTCCGGGATCAACGGCGCGAACGGCACCGCGATCCCCGGCGACATCCGCGGCAAGGTGACCGAAACCAGCGCCACCAGCGAGAACACCAGCGGCGGCGAGGTCGTCTCGAACCTCGTCGACGGCACCACCGACACCAAGTGGCTGTCCTGGAACCCGACCGCCTCGGCGCAGATCACGCTGTCGGAGCCGACGTCGATCACGCACTACGCGATCTCCTCGGCCAACGACTTCGACAACCGCGACCCGCGGGACTGGACGCTGCAGGGCTCCAACGACGCCTCGTCCTGGACCGACCTCGACAAGCAGGCCGACCAGGCGTTCACCGCCCGGTTCCAGCAGAAGGACTACCAGCTGGCCGCGCCGACGGCCGCGTTCAAGTACTTCCGGCTGGACATCACCCGCAACAACGGCGGCCCGATCCTGCAGCTGTCGGAGCTGCTGCTGGCCAACGACGAGCCCGCGCCGCCGCCGCTGCCGAACATGCGCACCTTCACCGACTCCGGGCCGACCAGCGGGTACACGAACAAGAACCGCGTCGGCTTCACCGGGCTCAAGGCGTTCCGCTACTCCGGCAGCCAGACCCAGGCCCACGGCTGGTCCTACAACAAGGTCTTCGACGTCGACATCCCGGTCGTGCCCTCGACCGAGCTGACCTACAAGGTGCAGCCGCAGTTCATCACCGGTGACCTGAAGTACCAGAGCACGAACGTGGCGATCGACCTGGTCTTCACCGACGGCACCCGGCTGCGCGACCTCGGCGCCACCGACCAGTACGGCTTCCCGCTGACCCCGGAGGGCCAGGGCAAGAGCAAGGTCCTCTACACCAACCAGTGGAACCTGGTCCGTTCGGCGATCGGCACGGTGGCCAAGGGCAAGACGATCGACCGGATCCTGGTCGGCTTCGACAACCCCGACGGCCCCGGCTCGCTGCAGGGCTGGCTCGACGACGTCAAGATCTCCGCGACGCCGACCCCGCCGGCCAGCACCCGCCCGAGTGACAACGTGCTCACCACGCGCGGCACGATGGCCAACGGCAGCTTCTCCCGCGGCAACAACTTCCCCGCCACCGCGGTGCCGCACGGGTTCAACTTCTGGACCCCGGTCACCGACGCCAACGCCGACAACGGCGACGTGCGGTGGATGTACAACTACCACAGCCAGAACAACGAGCAGAACCTGCCGGAGCTGCAGGCCTTCGCCGTCAGCCACGAGCCGAGCCCGTGGATGGGCGACCGGCAGACCTTCCAGGTGATGCCGTCCGCGGCCGCCGGTGTCCCGGACGCCAACCGCGACGCGCGGGCGCTGCCGTTCAAGCACGACAACGAGACCGCTCGCGCGCACTACTACGGGGTGCAGTTCGAGAACGGGATCAAGACCGAGATCGCCCCCACCGACCACGCGGCGGTGTTCCGGTTCTCCTTCCCGGGCAGCGACTCGAGCCTGATCTTCGACAACTACAAGAACCAGGGCGGGCTGACCCTCGACACCGCGAACGGCACGCTGTCGGGCTACACCGACGTCAAGAGCGGCCTGTCGGCCGGGGCGGGCCGGATGTTCGTCTACGCCACCTTCGACAAGCCGGTCACCGCGGGCGGGAAGATCACCGGCCAGGGCCGCGACAACGTCACCGGGTACCTGCGGTTCGCCGCCGGCGCCGACAAGACGGTGACCATGCGGATCGCGACGTCGCTGATCAGCGTGGACCAGGCGAAGAAGAACCTGGCGCAGGAGATCGCCCCGGCCGCGACCTTCGACTCCGTCCGCGACGCCGCGCAGCGCCTGTGGGACGATCAGCTGAAGGTGATCGAGGTCGAGGGCGCGTCGAAGGACCAGCTCACGACGCTGTACTCGAACCTGTACCGGCTGTTCCTCTACCCGAACTCGGCGTTCGAGAACACCGGCACTCCGGAGAAGCCGAAGTACCAGTACGCGAGCTTCGTCTCGCCGAAGGCGGGCGCGGACACCCCGACGCAGACCGGCGCGAAGATCGTCGACGGCCAGACGTATGTCAACAACGGGTTCTGGGACACCTACCGCACGACCTGGCCGGCGTATTCGCTGCTCACGCCGGACATGGCCGGGAAGATGGTCGACGGGTTCGTGCAGCAGTACCGCGACGGCGGCTGGATCTCGCGGTGGTCCTCGCCGGGTTACGCCGACCTGATGACCGGCACCAGCTCGGACGTCGCGTTCGCCGACGCCTACCTCAAGGGCGTCCGCAACTTCGACGTCAAGGCGTCCTACGACGCGGCGCTGAAGAACGCGACGGTGACCCCGCCGAACAACGCGGTCGGCCGCAAGGGCATCGACGAGGGCATCTTCCTCGGCTACTCGCCCAACACCGCCGACCACGGGTTCTCGTGGTCGATCGAGGGCTACGTCAACGACTACGGCATCGCGAACCTGTCGAAGAAGCTCTACGACGAAGCCCCGGCGAGCGACCCGCGCAAGCCGGAGTACCTGGCCAACTACGAGTACTTCACCAGCCGCGCGCAGCAGTACGTGAACCTGTTCGACCCGAGCGTCGGGTTCTTCCAGGGCCGCGACGCGCAGGGCAAGTTCAGCCGCTCGCCGCAGGACTACGACCCGCGGGTGTGGGGCATCGACTACACCGAGACCAACGGCTGGGGCATGGCGTTCTCCGTGCCGCAGGACGGTCAGGGCCTGGCGAACCTCTACGGCGGCAAGGCGGGCCTGGCGAAGAAGCTCGACGCGTTCTTCGCCGACCAGGAGACCGCGAACTTCCCGGGCTCCTACGGTGGGGTGATCCACGAGATGCGGGAGGCCCGCGACGTGCGGATGGGCCAGCTCGGCCACTCCAACCAGGCCTCGCACCACACGCTCTACATGTACGACTACGCGGGCCAGCCGGCCAAGACGCAGGCGAAGGTCCGCGAGGCGCTCTCGCGGCTCTACACCGGCAGCGAGATCGGCCAGGGCTACGCGGGTGACGAGGACAACGGCGAGCAGTCGGCGTGGTGGACGTTCAGCGCGCTGGGCTTCTACCCGCTGCAGATGGGCAGCCCGGACTACGCGATCGGGTCGCCGCTGTTCAAGAAGGCGACGATCCACCTGGCCGGCGGCAAGGACCTGGTGATCAACGCGCCGAAGAACAGCGCGAAGAACGTCTACGTCCAGGGTGTGAAGGTCAACGGCAAGGCGTACTCCTCGACGTCGCTGCCGCACGACCTGATCGCAAAGGGCGGCAAGATCGACTTCGACATGGGCCCGAACCCCTCGTCGTGGGGCACCGGCCCGAACGACGCGCCGAAGTCGATCACCACGGGCGACGCCGCGCCGGCGCCGCTGCACGACGAGACCGGCCCCGGCAAGGGAACGCTGTCCACTTCGGACGGGTCGAACGCGGCCGCGCTGGTGGACAACACCTCGCGGACGCAGGCGGCGGTCACCGGTGCGGTGCAGTACCAGCTGAACTCGACCGACGAGGCCGTCGCGAACTACACGCTGACGTCCCAGACCGGCGCGGGGGACCCGAAGAGCTGGGTGCTGAAGGGCTCCTACGACGGCAAGACGTGGGCGGTGGCCGACCGGCAGGAGAACCAGGCGTTCAGCTGGCGGCAGCAGACCCGCGCGTTCAAGGTGGCGAACCCGGGGCACTACGCCCACTACCGGCTCGAGGTGACCGCGACCAGCACCGGCGCCCCGGCGCAGCTGGCCGAGTTCGAGCTGCTGGGCAAGCCGGACGCGGCGTGCACGAAGACGATCACGGGTGCTTCGTCGGGCCCGCTGTCGGTTTCGAGCGGGACGGTGTGCCTGGAGAACGCGACGGTGTCGGGCCCGGTCACGGTGAGCGGCGGCGCGTCGCTGATCGTCCGCGGCGGCCAGGTCAAGGGCCCGCTGGCGGCGACGGGAGCGGCACAGGTGGTGCTGAACCGCACGAAGGTGGCCGGTCCGGTGGCGATCACCGGGGCGACCGGGACGGTGTCGATCGAGCTGACCGACATCGGCGGTCCGGTGGCACTGACCGGCAACCACGGGCCGGTGCTGACCTCCAGCACGGTCGGCGGCCCCCTGGCGTGCGCGGTGAACAACCCGGCGCCGACCGACCACGACCTGCCGAACGTGGTGCGCGGCCCGGTGGCCGGGCAGTGCACGAAGATGTAACTCAGCAGTAGGTGCGTGAAGGCCATCCCGAGTGCATCGGGGTGGCCTTCACGCGTTTCCGGCGCCGCTGGTGCGGATGACTCATTCGGGACGGCAGGTGTCGGTGTAGCGGGCGGCGATCGCCATCGCCCGGTCGCGCAGGGCCGTGCGGAGGGACTGCGGGGCGAGGGCTTCGGCGTCCGCGCCCAGCTGCCACAGCGCCCACTCGGCGTGCCAGGCGTCCTGATAGGTCACTTCGAACCGCAGCCAGCCGTCACCGTCGGGTTCCTCCGCGCGGACCGCCACCGCGGTGCCCAGCAGGTCTTCTCGGCGGGCCGGGCGGACCCGGACCAGCGTCGTGAGGTGGCCGTCGGCCAGGAACGCGGCGCAACGTTGCCGCCAGAGCCGGTCCAGGTCGACTTCGCCCGGCCGCTCGGCCGGTTCGGCCAGCGACTCGGCGGCCAGGATCCGCGACAGCCGGTACGTCCGGTCCACGCCCGCCCGCGTCGCCAGCAGGTAGCCGCGGTCGCGGACGGTGACCAGCCCGATCGGGTCCACCGTCCGCCACCGCGGTTCCTGGTTCGCGGCCGCGTAGTGCACACGCAGCCGGCGTCCGCCGAGGACCGCGCGGCGGACTTCGAGCATCGCCGGGTGGTCGACCTCCTCGACGACCGGACGGCGGGGAAGCAGGTCGGTCTCGGGTTCGACGAGGAACCGCCCGGCCGTGGCCACCTGGGTCGGGGGCAGCGCGTCGGCCACCTTCCGCATCGCCGAGGCCAGCGCCGGGCCGAGGCCGAAGGCCCGCCCGGTGGTCAGCAGGGCCAGGGCTTCGTCGTGGTTGAGACCGGTGAGTTCGGTCCGGAAGCCCGGCAGCAGCGCGAACCCGCCGTGGCGGCCGCGTTCGGCGTACACCGGGACACCCGCCGCGGACAGCGCGTCGATGTCACGCAGCACCGTGCGGGTGGACACCTCCAGCTCGCGGGCCAGCACGTCCGCGGTCAGCCGGCCGCGTTGCCGCAGCAACAGCACCAGGGAAACCAGCCGGTCGGCGCGCACCCGGAGAACCGTAGCGAATACCCGACACAGGATGTCGTGATTGCCCGGAAAGCTCCACGCGGTACTCGCGACGAACGGAGCTGAAGTGGCACTGGAACGCACGGCGGTCAACCCGGTGACCTGGTCCCTGGATCTGGGCTTCAACCAGGGGGAGGTCGTCTCGGGGCAGACCCGCACCCTCTACTGCTCGGGGCAGACGGCGCTGGACGCCGGGGGCAAGCCCCGGCACGAGGGGGACATCGCCGCCCAGCTCGCGCTGAGCCTGGACAACCTCGAGGCGGTGCTCGCCGAGGCCGGCATGTCCCTGGCGCACCTCGTCCGGCTCAACGTCTACACCACCGACATCGACGGGCTGTTCCCGCACTACGGCGTGCTGGCCGCGCGGCTCGGTGCCGCCGGGGTGGCCCCGGCCACCACGATGCTGGAGGTGAGCCGGCTGGCGGTCCCGGGCCAGCTGGTCGAGCTGGAGGGCACCGCCGTCGCCTGATCCGGACACTGCTGCCCGCGCCGGCGCGGGCAGCAGTGTCCAGCACGCTGCGCCGTTCGGCGGCGGTTACGGTGGGCGCATGTCCGACGCCGTGTTCTTCTCCTCCTTCGAAACCGGTGACCCGCAGCCGGTGGACCCCGGCCTGCACGTCGGCGGCGGCCCGGACCGCTCCCCCACGGCCAAGACCGGCGTCGGCCACACCGGCCTGCGGGCCCTGCGCTACGGCGACCGGCCGCGGGCCGTCCTATTCGAACTCGACGCACCCGTCACCGGGCGCACCGAGCTGTCCTATGTGGTCTTCCCGGTGGCCGACGGCGAGATCCCCGCCTACCACGCCACTCGAATCAGCCTCGACGTCGAATTCGCCGACGGCACCACCGCCGGCTTCGACCCGGTGGACGACAAGACGCTGTGGGTGGACCAGTGGAACCTCGTCCGCCGCCCGCTCGGGGCCTTCGCCGGGCGCCGGATCGCCCGGATCGTGCTGCGCACCGACGCGCCCGGGGAGATCACCGGCTGGCTCGACGACGTCCGGGTCGCCGAGCGCCCCGAGCCGCCGCGCGACCCGGTCGACTGCGTCCGCACGACCCGCGGCACGCACTCCAGCGGCGACTTCTCCCGCGGCAACAACTTCCCGGCCACGGCGGTGCCGCACGGGTTCAACTTCTGGACCCCGGTCACCGACGCCGGCGTCACCAACTGGCTGTACTCCTACCACCGCCACAACGACGAGGAGAACCGGCCCGCGCTGCAGGCGTTCGCGCTGTCGCACCAGCCGAGCCCGTGGATGGGCGACCGGCACACCTTCCACCTCATGCCCGGCACCGGCCCGGTCGAACGCGACCGCCGCAAGCGCGCCCTGGCCTTCACCCACGACGACGAGACCGACTCGCCGCACCACTACGGCGTCCGGTTCGCCAACGGGATGACCGCCGACCTCGCCCCGACGTCCCACGCGGCGATCATGCGGTTCACCTTCCCCACCAAGCACGGCTGGCTGCTGTTCGACAACGTCCGCAACCGCGGCCGGCTGCGCATCAACGCCGACACCGGCGTGATCACCGGCTACACCACGGTCCGCAGCCGGCTGTCGGCCGGCGCGCGCCGGATGTTCGTCTACGCCGTGACCGACGCCCCGGCCACCCGCGGCGCCAAGGTCCGGTTCCCGCCGTGGCGGCGGGTCTCGGGCTACTTCGAGTTCGACGGGCCCGACGTCACGCTGCGGATCGCGACGTCGCTGATCAGCCTCGCCCAGGCCAAGCGCAACCTCGAACTGGAGATCCCGGCCGGGTCGACGGTCGAGCAGGTGGCGGCCCAAGCGAGACGGCGGTGGCAGGAGGAGCTCGGCCGCGTCGAGGTCGAAGGCGCCACCGAAGACCAGCGCACGACGCTGTACTCGAACCTCTACCGGCTGTTCCTCTACCCGAACGTGGCGCACGAGAACACGCCGAAGGGGATCCGGCACGCCAGCCCGGTGGTGCGCCGGTGGTGGCCGAGCACCCGGCGGCGGACCGGCGCGAAGGTCGTCGACGGCGAGCTGTACGTCAACAACGGCTTCTGGGACACCTACCGCACCACCTGGCCCGCCTATGCGCTGCTCACCCCGGAACGCTGCGGCCGGATGATCGACGGCTTCGTCCAGCAGTACCGCGAAGGCGGCTGGATCGCCCGCTGGTCCTCCCCCGGCTACGCCGACCTGATGACCGGCACCAGCTCGGACGTCGCGTTCGCCGACGCCTACCTCAAGGGCGTCCGCGACTTCGACGTCGAGGCCGCCTTCGACGCCGGGCTGAAGAACGCCACCGTCACCCCGCCGCGCCGCGCGGTCGGCCGCAAGGGCCTCGAAGAGTCGATCTTCCTCCAGTACACCCCGGTCTCGGTCCACGAAGGACTGTCCTGGGCGCTGGAAGGCTGCATCAACGACTTCGGCCTGGCCAACCTCGCCGAGGCGCTGTCCCGGGAGAGCGACGAGCCCCGGGCGCGGAGGTACGCCGAGTACGCGGCCTACTTCCGCGAGCGCGCGAAGCACTACGTCCACCACTTCGACCCGGAGATCGGCTTCTTCCAGGGCCGCCACCGCGACGGCCGCCGCAAGTTCGCCCCCGAGGGCTACGACCCGGCCGCCTGGGGTGGCGACTTCGTCGAGACCAACGCCTGGAACACCGCCTTCACCGCCCCCCACGACGGCCCCGGCCTCGCCGCCCTCCACGGCGGCACCGCGGCACTCGAAGCCAAACTGGACACCTTCTTCGCCACCCCGGAGACCGGCCGCCGGCCCGGCGCGTACGGCGGCCTGATCCACGAGATGACCGAGGCCCGCGACGTCCGGATGGGCCAGTACGGCCACTCCAACCAGCCCTCCCACCACATCCCCTACGTCTACAACCACGCCGGCGCGCCCGCGAAGACCCAGGCCGTGGTGCGGGAGGTGCTGCGGCGGCTCTACCTCGGCAGCGACCTCGGCCAGGGCTACCCCGGCGACGAAGACAACGGCGAGATGTCCGCCTGGTACATCTTCAGCGCCCTGGGCTTCTACCCGCTGCAGATGGGCAGCCCCCGCTACGCCATCGGCTCGCCGCTGTTCGAGAAAGCGACCGTCCACCTGGGCGAGGGCCGGAAACTGGTCGTCCACGCCCCCGGCAACACCCCCGGCACCGTCTACGTCCGCGGGCTCACCGTGAACGGCGAACCGCACGAGGCCACCTCGATCGCGCACGCCACCCTCGCCGCCGGCGCTGAACTCGTCTTCGACCTGACCACCGAACCGGCTGGGTGGGGCGCCCCGCCGCCGCCCGCCGAGCACCCGGCCCCGGCCACCGACCTGACCGGCACCGCGACCAGCTCCGACGGCACCAAAGTCGGCGCCCTGTTCGACGACACCACCCGCACCCAGGTCACCTTCCGCAGCGCCACCCCGGCGATCGAGTTCACCGTCACCGGCGAACCCCGCGAAGTCACCATGTACACCCTCACCTCCGGCGCCCGCCGCGGCGACGCGAGCGCGTGGGTGCTGGAAGGCTCCGACGACGGCGTCGACTGGACCACCCTGGACGAACGCGACGGCGAACTGTTCCGCTGGCGCTGCCAGACCCGCCCGTTCGTCCTCGCCACCCCGGCCGCGCACGCCCGTTACCGGCTGCGGATCACCGCCACCCGCGGCCGCCGCGCCACCCTCGCCCAGTGGGAGCTCCTCGCCCGATGAACCAGTTCCGCACCGCCGCTCTCGACCGGCTCGCGGCGGCCGACCCCGGCCTGGTCCGGCTGCGGCTGGCCGGCTCCGCCGTGCTCGGCATCGTCCTCGCCGTGCTCGCGCTGCTGCCGGCGCACGTCCCGCTCACCGTCACCCTCGTCGGCGCCATCGCCGCGATGATGACGGCGTTCACCGTCAGCGACCCCACCCCGGGCGGCCAGGCCGTCACCCTCGTCCTGGCCTTCCTCACCGGGGGTGCGTCGATCACCGTCGCCGCCCTCGGCTCGGCCCTGCCCCCGGCCGACAGCATCGTGTTCGTCCTGCTGATCTTCGTCGCCGTCTACGCCCAGCGGTTCGGGCCCCGCGGCACCGCGCTCGGCTCGATCGGCTTCTTCCTGTTCTTCTTCCCGATGTTCCTGCAGGCCCACGTCAAGCAGGTCCCGCAGCTGCTGATGGCGCTCGGCGTCGGCGTCCTCGCCAACGCGCTCGTCCGGTTCGTCCTGCTGCGCCACAACGCCGCGGCCGAGTTCCTGCGCGTGCGCCGCGCCTTCCGGGCCCGCCTCGGCGCCGTCGTCCGCGCCACCGAGGCCTACCTCGCCGTCAACGGCAGCGAGCGCACCCGCAAGCAGCTGCGCTCGGCGCTGGCCCGGCTGCACGAGTGCGTGCTGCTCATCGAGGACGCCGCCCCCGACGTCGTCGACGCCCGGGCCGCCGACGTGCTGCGCCGCCGCGCCATCGAAGTCGAGCTCGCCGTCGGCTGGCTGGCCATCACGGTCCAGCGCACCTGCTCCGACGAGCTCACCGCCGACGTCCGCGACGACCTCATCGCCCGCCTCGCCCGCTTCCGCGCCCTCATGGAACGCGACCCGCGCGAGCTCCCGCTGATCAGCCAGACCGGCGAGTACAGCCGGATGCTCGTCGAAGGCAGCCGCATCGACTCCCACGCCGCACCGGGCGACGGCGTCCGCAAGGCACTGGCCGAACTCGCCCTCGCCGACGACCGCGCCCAGCGCGCCGCGGCCCCGGAAGCCGATCCGGACCCGCTCGCCCCCGACGACACCGACGAGCCGGCCCCGAAATTCGCCTACGACAACCGGACCCGCAGCGCGATCCAGGCCGTCGTCGGCGGCGGGCTCGCCGTGCTCGGCGGCGAACTCGTCTCCCACCAGCGCTGGTACTGGGCCGTGCTCACGGTGTTCGTGGTGTTCATCGGCGCCTCGAGCGCCGGCGCCACCTTCGTCAAGGGCGTCCGCCGCCTCGGCGGCACCCTCATCGGCATCGTCGGCGGCGTCCTGCTCGCCCTGGGAGTCGGCGGCAACACCGCCGCCACCCTGGCGCTGATCCTCGTGTGCGTGTTCGGGATGGTCTACACCGCACGGGTGTCCCAGGTGGTGATGGCCTTCTTCGTCACCAGCATGCTCGGCCTGCTCTACAGCCTGCTCGGCACGTTCAGCCTCGAAGTGCTCTGGATCCGGGTCGCCGAAACCGCGGTCGGCGCCGCGGCGGGCATCCTGGCCGCGGTCGTCATCGTCCCGGTCCGCACCCGCTCGGTCATGCTCGACGACGTCGCCGCGGTGCTCGACGACCTCGAAGAGTTCCTCGAGCACACCCGCGGCCTGCTCGCCGGCGAGGAGAACGTCAACATCATCGAGCTCTCCCGCGACCTCGACCGCAGCGTCGAGCAGGTCCGCACCACCATCGAACCGCTGACCCACCCGGTGAACCTGCGCAGCGCCCGCCGCGACTACGGCTGGCACGTGCTCACCACCCTGGAAACCATCGCCTTCCGGGCGCGGCACGTCGCCGCCCGCGCCCAGCCCGGCCAGCTCACCGGCGCCGACGCCGACCGGCTCGGGCAGTTCACCGGACGGCTGCTGACCAACATCGACGTTCTCCGCACCGCGCTGAACGCCCCGGGTGGCCCCACACCCGGCACGCTCGTGCGCGACGACGGCACCCCCGTCTCCGACCGCGTCGAAGCGGCCGAAACCCGGGCCGTCCTCTCCAGTCTCAGCCACCTCGACGAGGCCCTCGTCTCCCTCGGCCGCGTCTTCGGCGTCGAAGCCACCGATCCCCGGACCCCGGTCCGGCGGTGACCGGCCGGAGCGGCGCGGCTCACCGGCCGCGCCGCCCCTCTGGACCTCCGGTCACCCGGAGCCGATCACGGGCAGACGAGCCACGCGAAGTGGTACGTCGTGGTGATGCTGCCGTCGGTCGAGTCCATCGTGACGTAGCTCGTCGTCTTCTTCGGATCCGACGTCCCGGCCGCGGCCCGCAATTCCGTGTTGATGTTCAGGTTGCGTTCCTCACCGCAGGGCTTGAAGACGATGGCCCCGACCTCGGTCGAATCGGTGAAATGCCAGTCGTCCTCGAACGGCCCCGCCAGCGGGTGTTGGATGTACGCCGTCGGAGAATTGCCCTGGAAATAGTAGTTGGCCCTTTCCAGACCGGTCGAACCGCGTTCCAGGTGCGCGAATCCGCGGTAGTCGGCCTGCGCGATTCCGTAGGTGAACCCCTGCGGCACGTGCACCCGCAGGCCGATCTGGCAGTTCTTCCGGGCGTCCAGCGGCCCGGCACCGACCCCGACCAACGCCGTGTAGGCGCTGTAGGTCACGGTGAACGCCGTATTGTCCTGCGAAACAGCCACGGCGGACGTGCCCGTCGGACACCCGGTGCCGATCGCGTTCACGACGTCGATGACGATTTTGTCGGGCGGCGGAGGAGTGTTCCACGAATGCGGGGTGACCACAGAGGACAGCGCCATTACGGCAGCAACGACCGCAGACAGCATCGGAATCCTTCCCAATACATTCAAATTGGGGACGGGGGCCGGACCATGGTAGCGAAAGGATCATGGAAGCAAACCCCGCTGAACGGAGCAACGCTGCACAGGTCGTCCCACCAAGCGGCATTGCTCACGTTTCGACAATTTTCGTAAAGCCCATTCCAACGGGCGCGAATAAATGCGCGGAGAAAACGATTTCGCGCCCCCGCTCCCCCGGCCGCCGACCACGATCACCCACGTGACGTCCGGCTCAGCCGATCAACGACGCCGCCCGCCCCAGCGTCTCGACCCCCGCCACCGCCCACGGGCCGGCCGTGATCACCACCGCGTGCTCGACACCCCACGCGGCGAACTCGGCGCACCGCCGCGCGAACGACTCCGCCGGCTCACCCGGCGCCAGCCGCGTGCTGATCGTCTTCTCGATCTCCCCGTACGGCCGCCCGACCTCCTCACAGTGGCGCCGCAGCACCGCCAGCTTGTGCCGCACCGTCCGACCGCCGTCCGGGATGTCGAACACGTTGCACGCGTCGGCGTACCGCGCCACCAGCCGCAGCGTGCGCCGCTCACCCGCCCCGCCGACCAGGATCGGCGGCCGCCGCACCGGCCGCGGATTCCCGATCGGGCGCTCCAGCCGATAGTGCTCACCCTCGAACGGCGACTCGTCACCCGCCCACATCCGCAGCGCCAGCCGCACGGTCTCCTCGACCCGCGCGAATCGCTCGCCCACCGGCGGGAACGGCAGGCCCAGCGCCCGCGCCTCCCCCTCGTGGTGACCGGCGCCGATGCCGAACCGGGCCCGCCCGCCCGACAGGACGTCCAGCGTGGTGACCGCCTTGACCAGCAGCGCGGGCGGCCGGAACGTCACGGCCGACACCATGGTGCCCAGCCCGATCCGGCTCGTCCGGCCGGCCAGGAACCCCAGCGTCGTGTAGGCCTCCAGCATGGCCGAGTCCGGCGTGCTGTTCGGGTCGGCCTGCAGCAGGTGATCGGCCACCCACAGCGTGTCCAAGCCGGCGTCCTCGGCCGCCACCGCGACGGCGGCGAGCTCGCCGGTCAGCTCGTCCGGCCACGAGAAGTCCGTGACCCCGATGCTCAAGCGCATGACTACTCCCTCGTCAGCAGTTCGAGGTTGTGGCCGTCGGGATCGGCGAAGTACACCCCGCGCCCGCCGTTGAGACCGTTGACCTCGCCGGGCCGCTCGTGGAACGGATCCGCCCAGTACGGGACCCCGGCCGCCTCGATCCGCGCCATCGCCGCGTCGAACTCGTCGTCGCCCACCAGGAACGCGTAGTGCTGGCTCATCACCCGGTCCACCTGCAGGAAGTCCAGCGTGACCCCGTTCGCGAGCCGGATCGGCACGAACGGCCCGGCCACCGGCCCGGTGCGCAGGCCCAGGATCCCGGCCAGGAACTCCGCCGACTTCCCGCGGTCCGTCGCGCACACGATCGTGTGGTTCAGTTCGACGCTCATCGCGCGCCACCACCCGGGACGAACGGCGCGCCGATCGGGCTCAGGTGGATCGCCGCCAGCCGCCAACGGTCGTCTTCGCGGACCAGCACGTGCGTCGCGCGGAAACGGCCGTTCACCGGATTCCCCCGGTGGGTCGCCACCTGCTCGTGCACACCGATCGCGATCGCCGTCCCGCCGAACTCCCGGACCTCGACCTCCGCCCAGTCCAGCTTCTCGGTCACCAGCCCGCCGCCCTCGTAGCGCGCGAGCCACTGATCGCGGTCCAGCACGAACCCCAGCGGCCCGACCAGGCGGAACCCCTCGGCCGCCAGCCCCGCCAACGCCTCGGTGTCGCCGCGTTCCTCCGCCGCGGCCCACTCCCGGCCGAACTCGCGGACCTGCTCTTCGGTGCTCATCGCGTACCCCTTCCGTTCGATGCCTCAACGTTAGAAGTCTAATCGTTAGATGTCAAACGCTTAGACTTCTCGGCATCTGCGTTAGAGTTCCGCCGTGCCCAAACCCGCCACCGCCCCCATCGGCGTCGTCCTCGCCCGCACCGCCAAAACCGCCGCCCGCGCCTTCGACCACGCCCTCGCCGCCGCCGGCGGCTCCCAGCCCGTCTGGCAGATCCTCATCTCCCTCAAAACCACCCCCGTCGCCAACCAGCGCGAACTCGCCGACGCCGTCGGCATCCAAGGCGCCACCCTCACCCACCACCTCAACGGCATGGAAGACGCCGGCCTCGTCACCCGCCGCCGCGACCCCGCCAACCGCCGCGTCCACCTCGTCGAACTCACCGACGACGGCGAACAGCTCTTCCACCGCCTCGCCACCGCCGCCATAGCCCACGACCAACGCCTCCGCCACGGCCTCACCGACGCCGAAATCGCCCAGCTCGCCGACCTCCTCACCCGCCTCGCCCACAACGTCACCGAAGGTTGAAAAGCGATCCTCACAACAGTGACTGGACGCACCCGACCAGCAACGCCCAGGAGGGATAGGCTCACACGCACAAGCCAAAGTCGTCTCAAGCTGGAGAACCGCAATGACCCAAGCCCCCGTCAACGTGACCGTCACCGGCGCCGCCGGCCAGATCGGCTACGCGCTGCTCTTCCGCATCGCGTCCGGTCAGCTCCTCGGCCAGGACGTCCCGGTGAAGCTGCGGCTGCTCGAAATCCCGCAGGCGGTCAAGGCGGCCGAGGGCACCGCGATGGAACTCGAAGACGGCGCATTCCCCCTCCTCGCCGGCACCGACATCTTCGACGACCCCAAGCAGGCCTTCGAAGGCACCAACATCGCCCTCCTCGTCGGCGCCCGCCCCCGCAGCAAGGGCATGGAGCGCGGCGACCTCCTCGAAGCCAACGGCGGCATCTTCAAGCCCCAGGGCGAAGCCATCAACGCCGGCGCCGCCGACGACATCAAGGTCCTCGTCGTCGGCAACCCCGCCAACACCAACGCCCTCATCGCCCGCTCGCACGCCCCCGACGTGCCCGCCGACCGCTTCACCGCGATGACCCGCCTCGACCACAACCGCGCCCTCGCCCAGCTCGCCAAGAAGCTCGGCGTCCCGGTGACCGAACTCAAGAAGGTCGCCATCTGGGGCAACCACTCCGCCACCCAGTACCCCTCGGTCCAGCACGCCGAATTCGGCGGCAAGAGCATCGCCGACGCCGTCGACCAGGCCTGGCTCGAAAACGACTTCATCCCCACCGTCGCCAAGCGCGGCGCGGCCATCATCGAAGCCCGCGGCCTCTCCTCAGCCGCCTCGGCCGCCTCCGCCGCCATCGACCACGTCCACACCTGGGTCAACGGCACCCCGGCCGGCTACTGGACCTCCGCCGCCGTCGCCTCCGACGGCTCCTACGGCGTCCCCGAAGGCCTCATCTCGTCCTTCCCGGTCACCGCCGAGAACGGCCAGTACAAGATCGTCCAGGGCCTCGAGATCGACGACTTCTCCCGCGCCCGCATCGACGCCTCCGTCGCGGAGCTCGTCGAGGAACGCGACACCGTGCAGAAGCTCGGCCTCATCTGAACCCGAGCACGCGAAAGGGGCCGCCGTCCGCAGTGGACGGCGGCCCCTTTCGCGTCCGGCGAACACCGCACGCTCACAGCGAAACCGCCGCCCGCCAAGAGATCTCCGGCCCTACCGTCGCCACCATGACCCTTCTCGCCGCACCCGACCTCCAAACCCCCGGCCAGACCCCCAACGACTCGGTCTACGAACAGCTCCTGCGCGACCGCATCGTCTTCCTCGGCTCCGAAGTCAACGACGACATCGCCAACCGGATCATCGCCCAGCTGCTCCTGCTCGCCGCCGACGACCCCGCCAAGGACATCACCTTCTACATCAACTCCCCCGGCGGCTCGGTGACCGCCGGCATGGCCATCTACGACACCATGCAGCTCGTCAAACCCGACGTCGCCACCTGGGGCCTCGGCTTCGTCGCCTCCATGGGCCAGTTCCTGCTCTCCTCCGGCACCCCCGGCAAGCGCTACCTGCTGCCCAACACCCGCATCGTCATGCACCAGCCCTCGGCCGGCATCAGCGGCGCCGCCACCGACATCGCCATCCAAGCCGAAGTCTTCGGCAAGATGAAACGCCGCATCGCCGAAATCACCGCACGCCAGACCGGCCAGACCGTCGAGCGCATCACCGCCGACGCCGACCGCGACCGCTGGTTCGACGCGGACGAAGCCCTGACCTACGGCTTCGTCGACCACATCGTCGCCGCCGGCTGACCACGGCGCTCGCCCCCGGGTGCATCGGGAGTGCGCTGAACGGGGAAGGCAATGGCGCCCGACCGCAAGGCCGGGAGTTCGCCCCTTTCGTCATTGCCTCTTTTGCAGAGAACGCCGGGACGATTTCTATAAAAATCGTCCCGGCGTATAGGTCGTTATACACTTGATGAGGTCACCGAAGAGGACCTCGGGTCGGGCGGGGTTCAGACGCCGCCGAGGCCTCGGCGGGCCAGGAGGGGCTCGATCTCCGGGTCGCGGCCGCGGAAGGCGCGGAACGCGTCCATGGGGTCGATGCTCCCTCCCCTGCCGAGCAGGGTGCGGCGGAAGTGGTCGCCGTTGGCGCGGGTCAGTCCCCCATTTTCGCGGAACCACTGGACGGTGTCGGCGTCGAGGACTTCGCTCCAGATGTAGGAGTAGTACCCGGCGCTGTAGCCGCCGCTGAAGATGTGGGCGAAGTACGTCGTGCGGTAGCGCGGCGGGATCGCGTCGACGGCCACGCCGGCCTTGACGAGGGCCTCGGTCTCAAACCGCTGCACGTCCCCCACCCGGTCGTCGACGCCGAGGCCGTGCCAGGCCTGGTCGAGCAGGGATGCCGCCAGGTACTCGGTGGTGGAGAACCCTTCGCCGTACTGCTGGGCGGCGAGCAGCTTGTCCACCTGTTCCTGCGGCAGCGCCTCGCCCGTCTCGTGGTGCTTCGCGTAGTGGGCCAGGACTTCCGGCCACAGCATCCACATCTCGTTGACCTGCGACGGGTATTCGACGAAGTCGCGGGGGACGTTGGTGCCGGAGAAGGTCGGGTAGCGGACCGAGGAGACCAGCGCGTGCAGGGCGTGGCCGAACTCGTGGAACGCGGTGACGAGCTCGTCGAAGGTGAGCAGGGTCGGCTCCCCCGCCGGCGGCTTGTTCACGTTCAGCACGTTGACCACGACCGTCTTGCGGTCCAGCAGCTCGGACTGGTCGACGAAGGTGTTCATCCAGGCGCCACCGCGCTTGGCGTCGCGGGTGTACAGGTCGAGCAGGTACAGGCCCAGCGGCGTGCCGTCGGCGTCGAAGACCTCGAAGGTCCGTACCTCCGGGTGGTACTTCGGCAGGTCGTCGCGCTCGGTGAAGGTGAGGCCGTACAGCTTCGTCGCGGCGAAGAAGACGCCGTCGAGGTACACCCGGTCGGCCTCGAAGTACGGGCGCAGGGCCTCGGTGTCGACCTCGAAGCGCTCACGGCGGACCTGGGCGGCGTAGAACGGCCAGTCCGACGGCGCCAGCTTCGCGCCCGGCACGTCGGCTTCCAGCAGCTGCTGGAGTTCGGCGGCTTCGGCGCGGGCGTTCGCGACGGCCGCGGGCGCCAGCCGCTCCAGCAGCCCGGCGGCGGCTTCGGCCGTCTTCGCCGTCTCGTCGGCGATGACGTACGCGGCGTGGTTCGGGTAGCCGAGCAGGGCGGCTCGTTCCGCGCGCAGGCGGACGATCTCGGCGACGATCGCGTTGTTGTCGTTGGCGTTGCCGCGGTTGCCCCGCGCCATCGACGCGGTGTGGATGCGCTCGCGGACGTCCCGGTCGCGCAGGGTCTCCAGCGGCGAGGCCTGGCTCGTCGGCAGGCTGAGCGTGAGCACGTACTTGCCGTCTTCGCCGCGGGCGGACGCCGCTTCGGCCGCGGTGGCGATCGCGCCTTCGCCGAAGCCGTCGAGCTCGGCGCGGTCGGCGATGACGACGGCCAGCTCGTTGGTGTCCTTGAGCAGGTTCTGCTGGAACTTCGTCTGCAGGGTGGAGAGCTGCTCGTTCAGCTCGCGCAGGCGGGCCTGCTCGGCCTCGCCGAGCCCGGCACCGGCGCGGCTGAAGTCGGTGTGCCGCCGTTCCAGCAGCCGCAGCGACTCCTCGTCCAGCCCGAGGTCGCCGCGGCGCGCGTGGAGGGCGTCGATCCGGGCGAACAGCTGCGGGTTCAGGTGGATGGCGTCGTGGTGGGCGGCCAGCTTCGGCGCGAACTCCGCCTGGATGGCCTGGATCTCGTCGGTGCTGTTGGAGCCGGACAGGTTGTAGAACACGCTCGCCACCCGGCCCAGCAGCTCGCCGGCGCGTTCGAGGGCCACGATGGTGTTCTCGAACGTCGGCTCGGCGTCCTGCGCCGCGATCTGCTCGATCTCCGCCGCGTGCTCGGCGAGGCCGGCCTCGAACGCGGGCCGGTAGTGCTCGTCGGAGATCCGGTCGAAGGGCGGCAGGGCGTAGGGCAGCTCGCTGGGTGCGGCGAACGGGTTGTCCGGCGAAATCATCGGGCAGGCTCCTGGTCGGGGACAGACACTCGGTCTTGCCACCCTACGGGGTCGGCCTGGGTCGATGTCAGCGCTTTCCGGAGGTGGCCGGGGTCACCGCCCCGTGGTACCGCCCACCACGGCGTCGCTGCTCGACGCGGCCTTCTTGCCCTTCTTCGGCTTCGGTTCCGGCGGCACGATGCCCCGCAGGTCCCCGCCGTGGTCGTTGACGCGCATCACGAAGGGCCGCGTCTCGGTGTAGCGCACGACCGAGACGGAGGCCGGGTCGACGACGATTCGCTGGAAGGCGTCGAGGTGCTGGCCGAGCGCGTCGGCGAGGATGGACTTGATCACGTCCCCGTGGCTGCACAGCAGCCAGACGGCGTGGTCCCCGTGCTCGGCGGAGATCCGCCGGTCGTGCGCCCGCACGGCGGCCACCGAGCGCGCCTGCATCTGGGCCAGGCCCTCGCCCCCGGGGAACACCGCGGCCGAGGCGTGCGCCTGCACGACCCGCCAGAGCGGTTCTTTGGCGAGGTGCTTGAGCTCCTTGCCGGTCCAGTCCCCGTAGTCCACTTCGGACAACCCGGGTTCGACGACCTTGTCGAGCCCCCTGGCCGCCGCCAGGGGGCCGACGGTCTGCTTGCACCGCAGCATGGGGGAAACGACGAGCCCGGACAGCGGAACACCGTCGAGCCGTTCGACGAGCTTCTCCGCCTGGGCGCGGCCGGTGTCGTCGAGGTTGACCTTCGGGGACCGCCCGGCCAGGATGCCGGACCCGTTCGCCGTCGACTTGCCGTGCCTCAGCAGAATGACCGTACTCACGAGGCCCACCCTACGTGGGGACCGATCAAGCGTCCCCCACGCGGGCGGCTCAGTGCCCAAACGCCCCAATGTGGCATTGGGTGCGTCTGACGCACCCAATGTGGCGTTCGGTGCGTCAGACGCACCGAACGCCACATTGGGGCGCTTGGCGCGGCGGGCCAGGACCAGGCCGCCCAGGGCGACCGCCGCGATCAGGAATCCCGCGCTGACCCCGTAGGCCAGCCGGAACCCGGAGGCCAGTGCCTCGCGGTGGTCCAGCGAAGCCAGGCTCGCCGTGCGGGACGCGGCCACCGCCGCCAGCACCGCCGTGCCGACCGCCGCTCCCACCTGCTGGGTCGTGTTGATCAGCCCGGACGCCACGCCGGCGTCCCCGGCCGGGACGTCCGCCATCGCCAGGCCCATCAGCGCCGGGATGGCCGCGCCGGCGCCCAGGCCCATCAGCAGCAGCGGCGGCAGGACGTCGGCGAAGTAGGAGTCCGACACCCGGGTGAGCAGCAGCAGGCCCACGATCACCAGGCCCAGCCCGGCCAGCAGCACGGCCCGCGGGCCGAACCGGGCGGCGAGCTTGTCCGCGAAGCCGAGCGACGCCACCGCGATCACCAGCGGCACCGGCAGGAACGCGACGCCGGTCCACAGCGCGTCGAGGCCCAGCACCTGCTGCAGGTACAACGCCGTGACGAACTGGAAGCCGAGCATCCCGGCGACCATCAGCACCATCACCACGTTCGCGCCGGTGACCGCGCGGATCCGGAACAGCCGCAGCGGCAACAGCGGCGTCCGCGCCTTCGCCTGCCGCACGGCGAAGGCCGCGAGCAGCACGACGGCCGCGGCCACGGCACCCCAGGAGGACGCCGAAATGCCGTAGACGCCGAGCATCACCGCCGCGGTGGCCAGGACGGCGCCGAGCACGTCCAGTCCGTGGCGCAGGCCGGTGCCGCGGTCCGCCTCGACGACCCGGACGGCCAGCAGCAGCGCGGCCACGCCGATCGGCAGGTTGACGTAGAACGTCCAGTGCCAGTTCAGCGCTTGGGTGATTGCGCCGCCGGCGATGAGCCCGATGGACGCACCCGCCGCCTGCGTGAAGCTGTAGACGCCGATCGCCTTCGCCCGGGCCCGGGGCTCGGGGTACATCGTGACGATCATCCCGAGCACCACGGCCGACGCCAGCGCGCCGCCGACGCCTTGGGCGAACCGCGCCACGACCAGGACACCGGCGTCCGCGGCCAGGCCGGCGACGAGGGAGGCGAGGGTGAACAGGCTCAGCCCGCCGAGGAAGACGCGGCGGCGGCCGAGCAGGTCGCCGAGCCGTCCGGAGAGCAGGAGCAGGCCGCCGAAGGCGACCAGGTAGGCGGTGCAGACCCAGGACAGCCCGGCGGGCGTGAAGCCGAGGTCGGCCTGGATCGCCGGCAGCGCCACCGCGACGATGCTGCTGTCGAGCACGACCATCAGCGAGGCGGCGCAGAGCACCGCCAAGGCGAGGCCGCGCGAGCGGGTGGGGTGGTTCTCGGCCATGTCAGGCCCCTCCAGTCGAGAGTTCCCCTGGTCGTCGCCAGGGCACTTCTTGTAACAGTGCCCATCATGTGTGACCATGGGTTCGCTCGGAAGGAGGCACTTCCATGTCCCAGGGGAACATCGGTGTACCTGTCCAGGTCACCGAGATCGACCCGGAGAAACTCGACGTCTGCACGGTGCTGGAGGTCATCAACCGGATCAGCGGCAAGTGGGCGATCGGGATCCTGCTGGAGGCGATCCGCGGCCCGGTGCGGTTCACCGAGCTGGAACGCGCGGTCGAGGGCATCAGCCGCCGGATGCTGACGCTGACCCTGCGCAATCTGGAGCGCGACGGCCTCCTGGTCCGCACGATCTACCCGACCGTCCCGCCGCGCGTGGAGTACGAAGCCACGGCGATGGCGAAGGAGCTGTACCAGTCGCTGAACGGCCTGCTCGGCTGGGCGGAGCAACACCGCGACGACATCGCGGCCGCCCGCGTCGCCTACGACGCCGCCGCCGGCTGAAGACGTGGAACGGGCCGCGGTGCGAGGTCGGGGAGACTCGCACCGCGGCCCGCGGTGGCTCGTGCTCAGCGGGGGCGTGAGCACGAACGTTCAGGGTCAGGCTTTCGCCGCGCCGCCTTCGTCGGGGCCGGACCGTTCCTCGTCGATCAACGTCGCTTCGTCGAACGGCGCTGTCCCGGCGAACACCCGTTCCGCCTGGTCGCGGTCGAACTCCCTCGTCCAGTTTCCGATGAGGACGGTCGCGACGGCGTTGCCCGCGAAGTTCGTCAGCGCGCGGGCCTC
Organism: Amycolatopsis sp. NPDC004772; assembly: GCF_053601215.1. Classification (NCBI taxonomy): domain Bacteria; kingdom Bacillati; phylum Actinomycetota; class Actinomycetes; order Pseudonocardiales; family Pseudonocardiaceae; genus Amycolatopsis; species Amycolatopsis sp. NPDC004772. Next base: position 43,485 of record NZ_JBSGBK010000018.1, on the reverse strand, counting down.
GGACATGAACCGGTCGATGCCGAGGATGAAGCCGACGCCGTTGACCAGTTCCGGCCGGTGCGACTGGAGGCCGCTGGCCAGGGTCGCGATGCCCGAACCGCTGACGCCGGCGGCGCCCTTCGACGCGATGATCATGAACACCAGCAGGCCGATCTGCGCGCCGATCGACAGCGGCTCGTCCTGGGCCGCGGCGATGAACAGCGTCGCCATGGTCAGGTAGATCGCCGTGCCGTCCAGGTTGAACGAGTAGCCGGTGGGCACGGTGATGCCGACGACCGACTTGCCGACCCCCAGGTGCTCCATCTTCGCGATCAGCCGCGGCAGCGCCGACTCCGACGACGACGTCGACAGGATCAGCAGGAACTCGCGGCCGAGGTAGCGCAGCAGGTGCCAGATGTTCACCCGGGCGCCGATCCACAGCACCAGGCCGAGGATGACGAACACGAACACCAGGCAGGTCGCGTAGAAGCCGATCATGATCACGGCGAGGCTCTTCAGCGCGGCCCAGCCGGTCGCGCCGACCACCGCGGCGATCGCGCCGAACGCACCGATCGGGGCGGCCCACATGATCATCGCCAGGACCCGGAACACCAGGCGCTGGATGTGCTCGACGCCGCGCAGGATCGGCGCGCCCTTCGAGCCCAGCTTCTGCAGCGCGAAGCCGACGAGCAGCGCGACGAGCAGCGTCTGCAGGACCTGGCCTTCGGTGAACGCGGAGACGAACGTCTTCGGGATGATGTGGAGCAGGAAGTCGACCGGGCCTTCCGAGCCGGTGGCGGACTTCTGGACGCTCTTCACGTCGGCGGGGTTGAGGTGCAGCCCCTCGCCCGGGTGCAGCAGGTTGCCGACGACCAGGCCGATGGCGAGCGCGAAGGTCGACATCACGATGAAGTAGACCAGCGCCATGATGCCGACCTTGCCGACCTTCGCCGCCTTGGCGACCGAGCCGACACCGATCACGATGGTGCAGAAGATGATCGGCGAGATCATCATCTTGATCAGGTTGACGAACCCGTCGCCGAGCGGCTTGAGGCCCTTGGCGAAACCGGGGAAGAGGAAGCCCACCAGGATCCCGAGCAGGACCGCGACGATCACGGCCAGGTACAGGTAGTGGGTCTTGTCGCGGCGGCGGGGTGCCGCTTCGGGGGTCGGTGTCGGCACCGTTGCCTCCAGCTAGGGGTGTTCAGGTTGCGGCACACTGTAGGCCCAGTTCGGTGATCCGGCTCACTTGTGTTCATTGAGTTCGTGTGATGATCGCACCGTCCCGTTCGGACACCGGCGCGCGCGGTGTGCTGGTATGAGGAGGTGCCTCCGACGTTGCGGTCCCATTGGAGCCTGGCGCGCCAGCTGCTCGTGCTGCAGCTGGTGGTGCTCTGCGTGCTGGCCGGCGCCGGGATCACCTTCGCCTGGATCGACGCGCAGCGGGCGGTGAACGAGAACGCGCGCGACCAGGTCCGCGCGGTCGCCATGACGGTCGCCGACGCGCCCACCGTCGCCGCCGCGGTGACCACGCCGGACCCGAGCGCGACGCTGCAGCCGTTCGCGCTGCTCGTACAAACCCACACCCAGGTCGACTTCATCACGATCATGAGCCCGGCCGGGATCCGCTACACGCACCCGAACCCGGCCCTGATCGGCCAGCACTACATCGGGAACATCGGCAAGGCGCAGCGGGGCGAGGACCTCACCGAGACCTACACCGGCTCGCTCGGCCCGTCGGTGCGCACGGTCGTGCCGGTGTTCGGCGCCGGGCACCGGGTCGTCGCGCTGGTCGCGGTCGGGATCACCGTCGCGGCGATCTCGGCCGAGCTGCGCGAACGGCTCTGGCCGCTCTTCGGCGTGGCCGCCGCGGTGCTGGTGGTCGGCGCGCTCGGCGGCTGGCTGATCAGCGCCCGGCTGCGGCGCCAGACCCGGGGCGTCGCGCCCGACGAGCTGAGCAACCTCTTCGAGTACCACGAAGCCGTCCTGCATTCGGTCCGCGAAGGCGTGCTGCTCGTCGGCCGCGACGGGCGGATCGGGCTCTGCAACGACGGCGCCCGCGCGCTCCTCGGCCTCGACTCCGACCCGGTGGGCCGCGACCTGGCGACGCTGGGCCTGCCCGACGGGCTGGCCGAGGCGTTCACGTCGGCGGAGAACCGGGCCGAGGAACTGCACCTGACGGACTCGCGCGTGCTGCTGGTCAGCACCACCGCCGTCCGCTCGGGCGGCCGCGCGCAGGGCACTGTCGTCGTCCTGCGCGACCACACCGAGCTGCAGTCGCTGACCGGCGAGCTGACCACCGCCCGCGGCCTGGCCGAAGCGCTGCGGTCGCAGGCGCACGAGGCCGCGAACCGGTTGCACACCGTCGTTTCCCTGGTCGAGATCGGCAAACCCGAGCAGGCCGTCGAGTTCGCCACGGCGGAGCTCGCCTTCGCCCAGGAGCTGACCGACCGGGTCGTCGGTGCCGTCGCCGAGCCGGTGCTCGCCGCGCTGCTGCTGGGCAAGGCGGCCGAGGCGAGCGAGCGCGGGGTGGAGCTGACGGTCACGCCGGACACCGTCATCGACGACGTCTCGCTCGGCGTCGAAGCCCGCGACCTCGTGACCATCCTCGGCAACCTGATCGACAACGGCCTCGACGCGGCCGTGCGCGGCACCGGGCACCCGAAGGTCGTCGTCACCGCCCGCACCGGCGAAGACGGGCTGCTCCTGCGCGTCGCCGACTCCGGGCCCGGCGTGCCCGAGGACGCCGACGTGTTCCGGCGCGGGTGGTCGACGAAGGCCGAGGACGGCCACGGGCTCGGCCTCGCGCTCGTCGGGCAGGCGGTGCGCCGCTACGGCGGCACGATCGAGGTCGGGCGCGACGGCGGCGCGGTGTTCACCGTGCGGCTGCCGCGGCAGGAGGCGGGCCGGTGATCCGCGTGCTGGTGGTGGAGGACGAGCCGGTCGCCGCGGAGGCCCACCGGGTGTACGTCGAGCGGCTCCCCGGGTTCGTGGTGGCGGGGGTGGTGCACTCCGGCGGCGAGGCGCTGCGGTTCTGCGAACGCGAGCCGGTCGACCTGGTGCTGCTGGACTTCTACCTGCCGGACACGCACGGCCTGGCGGTCTGCCGCTCGCTGCGCGCGGCCGGCCTGCCGATCGACGTCATCGCCGTGACGTCGGCCCGCGACCTCGGCCTGGTCAAGGCGGCGGTCTCGGTCGGCGTGGTGCAGTACCTGCTCAAGCCGTTCACCTTCGCGACCCTGCGCGAAAAGCTGGAGCGCTACGCGGAATTCCGCGACGCCTCCGGCGAGGTCACCGGCCAGGCGGAGATCGACCGGGCCCTCGGCGCGCTGCGCACGACCGAGCAGCCGCCGCTGCCGAAGGGCATGAGCGGCCAGACCCTGGAGGCGATCACCGACGCGCTTTCCGGCGCGGCGGAAGGACTTTCGGCGGGCGCGGCGGCCGCGGCGATCGGGGCCTCCCGGGTGACGGCCCGCAGGTACCTGGAGTACCTGGCGGACAACGGGCTGGCCCACCGCGAGCCGCACTACGGCCAGGTCGGGCGGCCGGAGGTCTGGTACCGGCTGACCCGGGTGTGAGTTAGAGCCGGTCGAGCAGGAGCTGGGCGAGCTTCGCGTAGACGTCCGTGAGCCCGGGCCGAGCGCGGGCGCGCCGGACGTCGGAACGCATGGCTGGAGGATAGCCCGACTTCCGGCGGTTCCGGAGCCGAACCCACTGCGGTAGACCGGGACCATGCGAAAGTGGACCGGGTTTGTCGCAGCGCTGGTTTTCACCGCCGGGATCGCCGCTCCCGCGCAGGCCGCCGAGCCGGCGGCCACCGTCACCGAGGTCCAGGTCACCGGCCCGGTCGCGCAGCGGTTCAACCTCGTCGTCCTCGGGGATGGCTACACCGCCGCCGAACAACCGAAGTTCTTCGCCGACGTCGAACGGCACGTCAGCACCCTGTGGTCGCTCGAGCCGTTCAAGTCCTACCGCAGCTACTTCAACGTCTACGCCGTGTCGATCGCCTCACCGGAGTCCGGTGTGGACTGTGACCCCGGGCTCGACGCGCCCCGCCGGGACACCCCGCTGGACATGGGGTTCTGGGGCGGCTGCAACCCGCAGAGCGTGCAGCGGCTGCTGACCGTCGACGACGAGGCGGCCCAGCGGTACGCCGACCTCGTGCCGGGCACGACCCGCGCGAACCGCCAGATCCTCGCCCTGGGCAACAGCACCACGTACGGCGGCGCGGGCGGCACCTACGCGACGGCGTCCGGCGGCAACGCGCTGTCCGCGCTGATCTCGCCGCACGAGCTCGGCCACTCGCTCGGCGGCCTCGACGACGAGTACGACTACTACGCGCGCAACGTCCCGGGCGGCGCGTACGAGGGCGGCGAGCCGGACTCGGTCCACCACACCCTGCTCACCGAGCCGCAGATGCGCGCCCAGCACGCGAAGTGGTGGCGCTGGCTCGGCGAACCGAGCGAGTCCGGCGGCACGATCGGCCGCTTCGAGGGCGGGCTGTACACCCAGACCGGGGTGTGGCGGCCGAGCCGGCACTCGATGATGAAGACGCTCGGCTACGCGTTCGACCAGGTCGGCCGCGAGCGGATGACGCAGCGGATTTCGGCGAAGGTGCCGTTGCTGGCCGGCGGCACGCCGGCGGGCACGATCGGCGCCGACCGGGTGGTCCGGGTGCGCCCGATGCACCCGGTGAGCCATCGCCTGGACATCCGCTGGACCCTCGACGGCGTGGCGCTGCCGGGCCGGGACGCGGTCGACCTGCGCCGCGCGCACGTCCGGCCCGGCCGCCACGTGCTGACGGCAACGGTGACCGACCCGACGCCGTTCGTCCGCGACCCGGCGGTCCGCCCGTCCGCGACGCGCACCTGGACGGTCGACACGTCGGTGGTCACACCGCCGGCGAGCGGCCCGGCGGTGGTGGCTTCGACCCCGGTGACCCGGCCGGTCGGCGGCCACGACGTGGTGTACGTCGAAACCGGCGAGCCGACGGGCTCGATCCCTTCGGTGGCCTGGATGCTGGACGGCCGCTTCGCCGGCACGGGCCCCGACTACGCACTCGACCTTTCCCGCGGCACGCACACCCTCACCGCGACGACGGGCGGCACGACGTTGACCTGGACGGTGGACGCGGCCGGGCCGGCCACCACGGCGGAGTTCCCGCCGGGAGCGGAGTACCACGGCTCGTTCACGATGCGGCTTTCCTCGCCCGACGGAATGCCGGAGTTCCGCGTGGACGGCGACGGCTGGCACAAGTACTACGGCTGGCCGACAGACCCGGCGGCCCCGTACTCGTTCACGGCCCGCGGCACGGAGATCGACGGCCTGGCGTACGGAAACCTGGGCGAGGGCGGGTTGACGGTGTCCCCGTTCGCGGACCGCAAGCCGGGCTACGGCAAGCACCGCATCGAGTACCGTTCCATCGACGCGGCGGGCAACGTGGGCCCGACGAAGTCGGTCACGGTGACGCTGTTGCCGTGAGTTGTCCACACTCACTGGTGGCTGTGGAGAACACCGCACGCTGACTCGGGCGGTTTCGGGTGGTGGGGCAGGTCTGGGCGGGTGCCGGTTCGGGCGTCCGCGTGCCGTTCGGGCCGGACCACCGTGCCCCGCCGCCGTAAATCAATCGCCCGGCGCCGCCACCGGCTTGTACCCTCCTCGGCCATGGGAACCTTGTGGATGGCCGCCTGCGGGCGTGAGGCTCAGCGGCTCCGCCGCGCCTGACGGCGCGTCTCGCTGAAGATCCGATCGCGCCGTACTTCCGGATGCCCCGGCACCCGGAGGCGGTCGAGCGACCCGCCGGGTGCTCCATTCCGCAAGTCTGGAGTGCCTCCCTTGTCCCGCTCCGTCCACGGCGGCCGGCACGAACTCGGCCAGAACTTCCTGCACCACCTCCCGACCATCCGCACGATCGTCCGGCTCGTCCGCGAAACCGAAGGCCCGATCCTCGAGATCGGCGCCGGGGACGGCGCGATCACCCGGCGGCTCGCGAGGCTCGGGCGTGACGTCCGGGCCGTCGACCTCGACGAGCACCGCGTGCGCCGGCTCCGCGAACACCTTCCGTCGGTGTCCGTCGTCCACGGCGATGCCCTGCGGATCCCCTTGTACCGGCCGGTCGTCGTCGGCAACCTGCCGTTCCACCTCACCACGCCGATCCTGCGGCGCCTTCTCACCGCCGGTGACTGGGCCGAGGCCGTCCTCCTCACGCAGTGGGAGGTGGCGCGCAAACGCGCCGGCGTCGGCGGCCGGACGATGCTGACCGCCCAGACCGCGCCCTGGTTCGGCTTCACCCTGCACGGACGCGTCCCGGCCGGCGGGTTCCGGCCGAAACCGAGTGTCGACGGCGGTCTCTTCACCGTTTCCCGACGGCGTGACCCGCTCGTCGACCCGGCCGAGCGGGCCGGCTACGAACAGTTCGTGCGCAACGTCTTCACCGGGCGCGGCCGCGGGATCGAGCGCATCCTCGCGGACGTCGCCCCGGGACCCTGGCGCGCCACCCTGAAGGCCGCCGACATCCCGCCAAGCGCCCTGCCGCGTGACCTCACGCCGACGCAGTGGGCCGCGTTGTGGAACGGCTAGCGCGGCCGGCCCGGCACCCCCGGCCGCAGCTGCCACGGGTGCGGCCCGTCCAGCGGCCGGTACTCGACACCGAGCGCGTCCAGCCGCGGCAAATGATGGTCCCGCAACCTCGGCAGGAACTCCGCGTAGTCCCGCGGCCCGGAACTCCAAGCCACCTCCGCAAACGCCGACAGCCGCGGGAAGGCCATGTAGTCCACCCGCCGCACGCTGTCCAGGTGCTCGCTCCACACCTGCGCCTGCACCCCGCGCAGCCGCTCGCCCTCCAACGCCGGCGAGTACCCGTACACGTCCTCCAGCGTGTGGACCCAGCCGACCGGGATCGGCTCGGCGGGGTCCGCCGACTGCCGGTGGTCCAGGTACACGTGCTGCTCCGGGCACATCACCACGTCGTGCCCGAGGGCCGCCGCGCGCCGGCCCGCTTCCTCGTTGCGCCACGCGCCGATCACCATCGGGGGGAGGCCGTCGATGTCGAGGACCTCGTCCCAGCCCATCGGCGTGCGGCCGCGGGACACCAGGTGCGCGGCCAGCTCCCGGACGAACGCGCGGTGCTCGTCGGTCGCCCCCGGCGTCTCGTCGCCGCCCAAAGCGATCACCAGGGACGGGAAGATGTCCAGCAGGTGGTCGAACACCTGCCGGAAGAAGTCCAAAGTGGACGGTGTCGGCGAAAGCAGCGAAGTGCTGATGCCCCAGGAATCCCAGACTTCGTAGGACGACGAAGTCCCCAAGGAAGGGTAGGCCGCGAGAGCCGCCCGCGCGTGTCCCGGGATGTCGATCTCCGGCACCACCGTGACCGCCCGGGAAGCCGCGTACGCCACGATCTCCCGCAGGTCGTCGCCCGTGTAGAAGCCGCCGTGCGGACGGCCGTCCTGCTCGCCGCCGCTGCCCACCATCGACGACGGCCGCCAGCCGCCCACCGACGTCAGCCGGGGGAATGCCGGGACCTCGAAGCGCCAGCCCTGGTCGTCGGTGAGGTGCAGGTTCAGCACGTTCAGCTTGTGCGCGGCCAGCAGGTCGACGAACCGGAGCACCTCCGCCTTCGTCCGGAAGTGCCGGGCGACGTCGAGCAGGCAGCCGCGCCAGCCGAAGCGGGGATGGTCCTCGACGACCCCGCACGGCAACGACGAAGGCGCGAAGCCGGCCACCCGGAACGCCGCAGGCCCCGCCAGCTGCCGCAACGTCTCCCGCCCGTAGACCTCCCCGGCGGGATCGGCCACCTCCAGAACCACGCCGGAAGGGGCAAGGGAGAGCCGGTACCCCTCAGGTGGCAGGGAAGCGGCTCGGACGTCCACACTGGACGGCCACGGGCACGAGCCGGGCCGGGGTGTGACCGAAACCGGCCGGGGGAGCAGGGTGTCGAAAGCCATGTCAGCCCTTCACGGCGCCGGCCATGCCGGACACCAGCCGTCGTTGGACGAGGACGAAGAACACCAGCACCGGGATCGTCATCAGCGTCGAGGACGCCATCACCGCGCCCCAGTCCGTGTCCTCCGGCTTGAAGAACACGAGAATCGCCTGCGGCAGCGTCTGGTTCTCGGTCTTGGACACGATGAACGTCTTGGCGAACAGGAAGTCGTTCCACGCGTGGATGAACGCGAGCACGCTGACCGCGACCAGCCCGGGCGCCACCAGCGGGAACAGGATCTGCCAGGTGAACCGCATCCGCGACGCGCCGTCGAGCTTCGCCGCCTCTTCGAGTTCCACCGGCACCGCGGCGACGAACCCGCGCAGCATCCAGATCGCGAACGGCAGACTGAACGCCAGGTGCACCAGCACCAGCGACCCCAGCTCGTTGAGACCCAGCGCCGGCACAGCCCCGCCGAGGGACCGCATCAGGAAGAACAGCGGGATGGTCAGCGCTTCCACCGGCACCATCTGCGCGACCAGCGTCATCACCAGGAGCACGGTCCGCCCCTTGAACGAGAACCGCGTCAAAGCCACGGCCGAGAGGAACGACAGCAGCAGCGACAGAACCACGACGACGAGGGCCACGAGCAGGCTGTTGACGAAGTACCGCCCGAACCCCGACACCGTCAGCACCCGCGAGAAGCTGTCGAACGAGGGGCTGAACGTCCAGGGCTTCGGTGACGCCGACTGGATTTCGCCCGCCGGCTTCAGCGCCGACAGCAGCATCCAGTACAGCGGGAACGCCACGATCCCGGCGATCACGACCGTGACGACTTCGGCGATCAGCCGCCCAGGACGCTTCACAGCCATGCCGCGCTCCGGCGCTGCGACCGGACGTACAGCCCGGTCACCGACAGCAGCAACAGTGTCATCACGACTCCGATCGCCGAGCCGAGGCCGTACTCCTGCCCGGCGAAAGCCTGTTGGTACGCATACACGTTGAGCACGAGGTTCCGCCCGGCCACGCCGCCGCCGTTGGTCATCACGTAGATCTGGGTGAACACCTTGAAGTCCCAGATGATCGACTGGACGGTCGCGATCATCAGCAGCGGCCGCACCATCGGCAGCACGATCGTCCACGTCGTGCGCCACGCCGACGCGCCGTCGAGCGACGCCGCTTCGAGCACCTCGTCCGGCACGCCCTTGATGCCCGCGTACATCGTGACCAGCACGAACGGGAACGAGCACCAGATCACCTCGGCCGCGACCAGCCCGAACGCGCCGAGCGTGCCGAACGTCCACGAGTGGTGCTCGAACGGCAGCCCCAAGCCGGACAGCACCTCGTTGACCAGCCCGAAGTCGGTGTCGAAGAGGAACAGCCAGACGTAGGAGCCCGCGATCGCCGGCGTCGACCACGCACCCAGCGCGGCCAGGAACAGCAGCATCCGGGGCAGCGAACGCACCCGCGAAGCCAGCACCGCGAGCCCGGTGCCGACGACGAGCGAGCCGACGACGCACGCCGCGGCGAACCCGACCGTCTTGCCGAGCACGGTCCAGAACTGCGCCTGGGACAGCAGGTCCGCGTAGTTCGCGAAGCCGAGGAACACCAGCGGCGCGTTGCCCGCGGCCTGCGGCTGGCCGTAGTCGTAGAACGAAATCAGGACGAGCTGGTAGATCGGGTAGGCCAGCAGCGCGGCGAGCAGGATGCCCGCCGGGGCGAGGTAGAGCGCGGCGGCCCGGCCGTCCCCCTTCCGCCGCGGCCGCCGCGCGGGGGCCGTGACGGAAGGGGCGTCCTGGAGCGTCACCACTAGCCGAAGGCCTTGTTCATCGCCGCGGCCGCGTCGCCCAGGGCCGCCGCCGGGTCCTTGCCGCCGGTGGCGATCTGCTGCACGGCCGTCGGCAGCACGTTCTGGCTGTCGATCTTCGACCACGCCGGCGTCGCCGGGACGAACTTCGTGCCCGCCTTCAGCGTGTCGACGAACGGCTCGAGGAAGGGGTCGTTCGCCGCGAGCTTCTGCTGCACGGTGCTCAGCGTCGGCAGGTTGCCCATCGCCGTGTACATCTTCTCCTGGTACTTCGCGCCGCCCAGCAGCTCGACGAACTCCAGCGCCAGGCTGCGGTGCTTGCTCGCCTTGAACATGCCGAGCAGGTTGCCGCCGGCGAACGCGGGGGCGGTGCTTCCCACAGTCAGGCCCGGGATCGGGACGACGGCGTACTTGCCCTTCACCGAGCCCTGTTCGACGGCCTTGCGGTTGAAGTCGCCGCCGATCGTCATCCCGGCCTTGCCGCCGGCGAACGCCGTGACGCTCTGCGTGCCGGTCAGGTTCGCGCACTGCGCGGGCGGGCAGATGTCGTCCTTGAGCAGGCTCGCGTACTGCGTGACGCCGGCCTTGGCCTGCTCACCGGTGACCGCCGAGGTCCACTTGCCGCCCTGTTCCTGCGCCAGCTCACCGCCGTTGGCCCAGAGGAAGGGCAGCATCGCGTAGGTGTACTTGCCGCCGACGGCGATGCCGTAGAGTTCGGGCTTGGCCGCGCGGATCCGGCGGGCGGCGTCGGTCAGCTCGGCCAGCGTGGCCGGTGGCTTCAAGCCGAGCTCGGTGAAGACGTCGGTGCGGTAGTAGAGCGCCCGGATGCCGGTGTACCAGGGCAGGCCGTAGGTCTGGCCGCCGGACTTGGCGGTGTCCAGCACGGTCGGGATGAGATCCTTGGCCTCCGGCCACGCCGCGAGGTCGCCGGTCAGGTCGGCCAGCGCCCCGGTGGCGGCGTAGCTGGAGACGTCGGTGTTGCCGAACTCGGCGACGTCCGGGGCGTTGGCCGGGTCGTTGAAGGCGCCGGAGAACTTGTCGGCGCGGCCCTCGACCGGCACCCACTGGACGTCGACCTCGACGCCGGAGTGAGCCGCCTTGAACTCGGTGATGGCGTCCTTGACCGCGGCCTCCTTCGGCGCGCGGTTGGCCTCGTCGAACAGCCAGACGCGGACGGTGCCGGTCTTGTCGTCCCCGCCGCCGCCCGCGGGGGCGGACTGGGTGGGCGCACAGCCGGCCAGGAGGGCCAGCCCGGCGGCGAGGGGCAGGGTGCGGCGCAGTCTCATGGTGAACCTCCCGTGAGTGCCCTCGTGAGTGGTAAGGCGGGTTCTAACCCGCCTTACCACTCACGAGGCGAAGTAGACGGAGTTGACGCTGCCGACGGCGAGCTGTCCGGCGACCGCGCCGGGCAGGCCGGTGGCCGGGTCGCGTGGCAGCCAGGTGACGGTGCCGGAGCGCCGGTTCGAGACGTAGAACCAGCTTTCGGACGGGTCGAGGGCCACGTGCCGCGGCCAGTTCCCGCCGGTGGGCACCGTGGACACCAGCTTCAGCGTGGCGCCGGAAACGGTGAAGGTGGCCAGTATATTGGGGCCGCGGACGGTGGCGTAGGCGAACTTCCCGTCCCGCGACAGGATGAGTTCGCCCGGGTACAGCTCGCCGGTGCTCCCGGCGGGTACGGCCGGGACGACCGAAAGCGCCTTCAGCGTGCCGGTGGCCGCGTCCCAGCTCGCCACCGTCACCTCCGCCCGCAGTTCCTGGAGGATGTAGGCGAACTTCCCGGTGCGGTCGAACGCCAGGTGCCGCGGCCCGGCTCCGGCGGGCAGCTTCAGCTGCTGGTGCAGCGAAAGCTTCCCGGCGGAAAAGCCGTAGACGTAGACCGAGTCGGCGCCGAGGTCCACGGAAAGCACCCAGCGGCCGGTCGGGTCGTTGACGACCTGGTGGGCGTGCGCCTGGCCGGAGTCGGCGTGGTGGGTCACCAGGTCGGTGGCCGCGCCGAGCTTGCCGCCGGCCAGGATCGGCAGCACGACCACGCTGCCGGAACTGTAGTTCGCGGCCAGCACGTACTTCCCGCTCGAATGCACCGAAAGGTGCGTCGGCGCCCCGCCCTTCGACGAAACCTTGTTGAGCAGCTTCGGGTTCGCGGGGTCGGCGATGTTCAGCGCCGAGACGGACCCGTTCGGGTCACCTTCGTTGGTGACGTACAGCGTCTTGCCGTCGGCGCTGCGGTCGAACCAGGAGGCGTCGGCGATGCCGGGCACCGTGCGGACGGGGTTCAGCGTGGCGCCGGACCGGGTCGTGACGTCGAGCCCGTGCCCGTTCGCCCCGCTGGTGTAACTGCCGATGTACACGGTTCCTCCGGCGAAGCAGCCTTTCGACGTGGTGGCCGCCGAAGCGAGCTGGCTGCCCAGGACGGTGGCGGCCCCCGCGCCGGCCGCGGCGCCGAGGAACGTGCGGCGGGAAAGTCCGGTCATCGTCTTTGTCTCCCAACGGGTTTCGGCGGTGACGGACTCCAGTATGGTCTAGACCACGGCCATGAGCAATGCCGAAGTCCCGAATCCCGAAAGGGAAAGCACGGTTTCCAGCGCGGTCCACGACTTCAGCGTCTGCGGCACGGTGAGGTTGAAGTACCGCGAAACGATCCAGAAGCCGCCGTCGTTGACGTGCGAAGCGATGATCGACCCGGCCGAGATCGCCATCACGAGCAGCGCCAGCTGGATCTGCGAATACCCGAGCTGGGCCACGGTCGGCGCGATGATGCCGCTCGTGGTCACGATGGCGACGGTCGCCGACCCCTGCGCGATCCGCATGCCGCAGCTGATCACGTACGCCGCGAGCAGCACCGGCAGGCCGGCGTCGTGCAGCGAATCGGCCACGGCCTTGCCGATCCCGGTCGCCGAGAGCACCGCGCCGAAGAACGCGCCCGCGCCCACGACCAGCAGGATCATCGCGACCGGCCGCAGCGACTTCGCGGCCAGCTCGTTGAGGTCCTTGCCGGTGAACCCGCGCCGCAGGCCCAGCAGCCAGGACGCGAGCAGGACGGCGACGGTCAAGGCGACGGCCGGGGTGCCGATGAACGCGGCGACACCGGCGAGCGCGGACCCCTTCGGCAGCCAGATGCTGCCGAACGTGCCGGCCAGGATCAGCACCAGCGGCACCGCGATGATCGCCGCGACCAGGCCCAGCGACGGCGGGTTGTCCTCGCGCTCGCCCTCTTCCTCGGCGAAGACCATGTCCTCGGGCACGTCGACGGTGATCCGCTTGCCGATCCACGTCGAGTACAGCACGCCGCCGATGAGGAACGCCGGGATCCCGCAGGCCAGGCCCATCAGGATGATCCAGCCGAGCTCGACGTGCAGCAGCCCGGCCGCGGCCACCGGGCCGGGGTGCGGCGGCAGGAAGGCGTGCGTGATCGACAGGCCGGCCAGCAGCGGCATCGCGTACAGCACCAGCGACCTGCCGCCCTGCCGCGCGGCGACGTAGACCAGCGGGGCCAGCACGAAGATGCCGATGTCGAAGAACACCGGGATGCCGAAGACGAACCCGGCGACCCCCATGGCCAGCGGCGCCCGCTTCTCGCCGAACGAGCGCAGCAACGCGCTGGTCAGCACCTTCGCGCCCCCCGAGCGTTCCAGGATCGACCCGAGGATCGTGCCGAGGCCGATGATCGCCGTGATGTGCCCGAGGATGCTGCCGAACCCCTTTTCCAATAGGGAGTCCGACGCCTTCTGGGCCGAGCCGACGATCGTCCCGACCGGCAGGCCGGCGGCCAGCGCGGTCAGCAGGCCGACGACGATCAGCGCGATGAACGGCTCCAGCTTGAGCTTGATGATCAGCACCAGCAGGACGGCGATCGAGACGGCGGCGAGCGTCAGCAGCCCGCCCGTGGTGTGTTGCAGCCAGTGGATCATCGGGCTCTCCGGGGGTTGCGCAGGGAGTGGCCGGCGAGGGCGCCGGTGGGGGTTCCGTCGTCGAGGGCGGCGACGCCGTTGACGAAGACGTGGGTGAGGCCGGTGGCGGCTTGCCGCGGGTCCTCGAAGGTGGCGGTGTCGGCGATCGTTTCCGGGTCGAACAGCACCAGGTCGGCGGCGTACCCGGCGCGGACCAGCCCGCGGTCGGCCAGCCGCAGCCGCCGCGCGGCCCGCCCGGTCAGGTGGGCGACGCACTCGGCGAGGTCCAGCACGCCCAGCTCACGGACGTACCGGGCCAGGTAGCGCGGGAACGTGCCCCACGCCCGCGGGTGCGGCCGGGCGCCGACGAGCAGCCCGTCGCTGCCGCCGGTGTGCGTGGCGTGCCGCATGATGGCCTGGACGTTCTCCTCGTGCCCGACGTGCATCAAGCACGACGTCCCGAGCCGTTCGTCGAGCAGCGTGTCGAAGTACAGCTTCGCCGGTTCGGTGCCTTGCGTGCGCGCCGACGCGGCGACGCTGTGCCCGACGAGGTGGGCGTTGTGCTCGTTGCGGACGCCATTGATTTCGATGGCGTCCCAGTCGATCGGGACGCCGTGCGCACCGTCCGAACCGGACTCTTCGATCTCCACGCGGATCCGCTCGCGTTCGTCCACATCGGACAGCCGGGCGAGGGTGGCGTCGAGGCCGCCTTCGGTGGCCCAGCTCGGCAGCAGCGCGCTCAGGTAGGTCGCGCCCGGCAGGTACGGGTAGGTGTCGAGGGAGATGTCGCAGCCGTCGTCGAGAGCGTCGTCCAGCAGCTTCAGCAGGTCGGGCGCCTTGCCCTTGTTGACCGAGAAGTTCATCGTCGCGTGGGCCAGGTGCAGCGGACAGCCCGAGCGGCGCGAGACGTCGATCATCTCGGCGAACGCCTCCAGCGCGCCCTTGCCGTAGCTGCGGTGGTGCGGGCTGTAGAACCCGCCCAGCTCGCCGACCACCCGGCACAGCTCGACCAGCTCGCTCGTCTCCGCGTACATCCCGGGCGTGTAGGTGAGGCCGGACGACATCCCCATCGCACCCTCGGCGAGGCCCGTCGCGACCAGCTCTTTCATCCGGTCCAGCTCGGCGTCCGTGGCGGGCCGGTCGTCCCAGCCGACGGCGAGCATCCGGACCGTGCCCTGCGGCACCAGGTAAGCCGCGTTGACGGCGATGCCCCGGTCGAGGCGGTCGAGGTACTCGCCGACCGAGCGCCAGTTCCAGTCGAACCCCACCGGGTCGTCGTTCCACCCGGCGAGCTGCTGCCGCAGCGCTTCGAGCACGACGTCGTCGACCGGCGCGTACGACAGCCCGTCCTGGCCGAGAACCTCGGTCGTGACGCCCTGGGTGATCTTCGCCGGGTGCTCCGGGTTGGCCAGCAGCTGCAGGTCGGAGTGCGAATGCATGTCGATGAACCCGGGCGCGAGCACCAGGCCGTCGGCGTCGATGGCCCGGCCGCCGGTCAGCGACCCCGGGTCGGCGACGTCCGCGATCTTCCCGCCGTCGATGCCGACGTCGTGGCGGGCGAGCGGCCCGCCGGTGCCGTCGGCGACCATCGCGTTCCTGACGACGACGTCCATCAGAACCACGTCCGGACGTAGTCGACGACGGTTTCGCCGTCGGCCGCGGTCACCGGCAGCAGCGGCCACTTGTCGAACACCGTGCACGGGTGGGAAAGGCCGAGCCCGATCCAGTCGCCGACCTCGACCGGCGACCCCGGCGGCAGCGCGAGGAAGGCGTGCTGGTCGTTCAGCTTCGTGACGACGTGGCCGTCGAGGGGCTCCGCGGGCCCGTCCGGGGTCCGGCGCAGCTGCGGCTCGGGCAGGCCCTCGTCGAAGGACGCGTCGCGCTTGCCGATGGTGAGCAGCGCGAGCTCGTCCGACGGCTTCGACGTCACTTGCGCCCACGCCCGCAGCGCCGGCCGGAAGGAGTCGACGCCGTCGATGCGCGGGTGGTCGCCCAGCGGGGAGATTTCGCGGTAGAAGCCGTCGTCGTGGGTCAGGTAGGCGCCGCTGCGCAGCACCGGCAGCACGTCGAGGCCGTCCGGCCACGGCTTCGTCAGCTCGTTCGCGACCTGGTCGAAGTAGGCGCTGCCGCCGGCGGTGACGATGATCTGCCCGTCGAGGAATCCTTTACCGGCGAACGAGATCGCCAAGTCGCGCAGACCGTCCACATAGGAGCTGATCTTGGTCAGCGCCGCTTCGTCGGTGCCGTGCGACAGCGCGCCCTCGTAGCCCCCGGTGCCGCGCAGCCGCAGCACCGGGCTCGCCTGGACGGCTTCGGCGACCGCCAGCGCGGTCGCGGTGTCGCGGACACCGGTGCGGCCGCCGTCGGCGCCGAGTTCGACCAGGACGTCCACCGGGCGCTCGGCGCCTTCGAGGGCCGCCGTCATCAGCTCGACGCCGCGGACCGAGTCGACCCAGCAGAGGAACTCGAAGTCCGGGTCGGCCGCCAGTTCGGCGGCCAGCCACCGCAGACCTGCGCGGTCGAGGAGCTGGTTGGCCAGTAGGATCCGGGACACCCCGAAGGTGCGGTAGATCCGGAGGTGACCGGCGTTCGCGCAGGTCACGCCCCAGGCGCCGTGCTCCGCCTGGCGCGCGAAGAGCTGGGGTGCCATGGTCGTCTTGCCGTGCGGCGCGAGCACCACGCCCCGCGCGGCGCACCACGCGGCCATCGTCCGCAGGTTGTGTTCGAGTGCTTCGTCGTCGAGGACGACGAAGGGGGCGAAGAACCCGTCGGCGAACAGGTTCAGCCTGCGGTCCGCGGCTTCTTCCAGGGTGAGCCCGGTCAGGGCGGGGGCGGCCGAGCGGAAGCGCCAGTCGATCCGCTCCCGGCGGAGCGTGTCGAGCGCGGCGGCGTTCAGGGTGAAAGCGGCGGGTGCATTCATCGGCGGCGACCTCTGTTGCGTATATTGCAACGACTGTTGCGCATTTTGAGTGCCCTAGGTGTAGCATCCGGGTCGCCACAGGTCAACGGGGTGAAGGCAGGGAGACGGAAAGTGACGAGCGGGCCCGAGGTGTTGTGCGTGGGCGAGACGATGGCGCTGTTCGTGCCCGCCGAACCCGGCCCGCCGGACGAGGTGAAGCGCTGGGTGCGCACCATCGGCGGCGCCGAGTCGAACGTGGCCTGCAACCTGCCGACGCTGGGCATCCGCAGCGGCTGGGTGAGCGCCGTCGGGGACGATCCGTTCGGCCGGGCGATGCTGCGCGAGGTCGCGTCCCACGGCGTCGACGTCAGCGCGTGCGTGGTCGACCCGGCCCGCCCGACCGGGCTCTACGTCAAGGAAAGCGGCGCCGAAGGTAGTCCGGTGCGCTACTACCGGGCGGGCTCGGCCGCGTCCGGGATGGGCCCGTCGCTCCTGGACCGGCTGAACCTCGACGGCGTCCGCGTGCTGCACCTGTCGGGCATCACGCCGGCGCTGTCGGACAGCTGCCTGGCGCTGGTGCGTGCCCTGCTCGAGCTGCCCCGCGGCGACCGGCTGATCTCCTTCGACGTCAACCTGCGCCCGGCGCTCTGGACCGGCCGCGACCCCGGCCTGCTTGCCGACCTGGCCGCTCGGGCGGACATCGTCCTGACCGGTGACGACGAGGCCCAGCGGGTGTGGGGGACCGGCGACCCGGCCGAGCTGCGGGCCCTGCTGCCGCAGCCGCGCACGCTCGTGGTCAAGCACGGCGAACGCGGCGCGACGCTGGTCGAGGGGGAGCCGCTGTTCGCGCCCGCGCTGAAGGTCGACGTCGTCGAGCCGGTCGGTGCCGGAGACGCGTTCGCCGCCGGCTTCCTCGCCGCGACCCTGCGCGGCGCGACCCCGCTGGAGCGGCTGCGGCAGGGGCACCTGCAGGCCGCCGTCACCCTGCTCACCCACGACGACGTCGGGGTGCCGCTGCCGCGCGCGGTCGTGGATACCCTGCTGCACGCGGACCCGGACGAGTGGCGTTCGGCGCGGCTGACCGGAGAGGGCGTGGTGCGGACATGAGTCAAAGCTTGGACCGCGCGCTGACGTTGCTGACCTCGATCGCGCAGGACGCGCGGACCCTCGACGACCTCGCCGACGAGATCGGCGTGCACAAGTCGACGGTGCTGCGGCTGCTGCGCACCCTCGAACAGCACCACTTCGTCCGCCGCGAAGGCGCCCGCCACTACCGGCTGGGCAGCGCGATGTTCGACCTCGCCAACCAGGCCCTGGACTCCTTCGACGTCCGGCGCAGCGCCCACCCGGCGCTGGCCGCGCTCAACGCGCGCACCGGGCACACCGTGCACCTCGCCAGCTACGAGGACGGCGAAGTCGTCTACATCGACAAGTTCGAGGGCCGGCATTCGGTGCGGATGTACTCGCGCATCGGCAAACGCGCGCCGCTGCACTGCACGGCGGTGGGGAAGGTGCTGGTCGCGGCCATGCCGGTGGCCCGCCGCGAGGAGATCGCGCGGTCGATCGAGTACCCGGTGCGGACGCCGAACACGATCACCACGCCCGCGGAGTACCTGGCGGAGCTGGAGCGCGTGGCCGAGCGCGGGTACGCGGTCGACAACGCCGAACACGAAGACTTCATCCACTGCATCGCGGCGCCGGTCCGGGGAACCGGCGGCGAGGTGCTGGCCGCCGCGTCGATGTCGGTGCCGAAGGTATTGCTCGACTACGAAGGCCTGCTGGCGCTGGTGCCCGAGCTGCGGGCCGCCACCAGGGAAGCTTCCGTCCACAGTGGATGGACGGAGAACGGAAAGGGGCACTGATGAGCAAGACGGCAGTTTCCACCGAGAACGCGCCGAAGCCGCCGGCGAAGTTCTCGCAGGCCGTCCGCAAGGGGAACCTGCTGCAGGTCGCCGGCCAGGTCGCCTTCGACCCGGCGACGAACGCGGTCGTCGGCGACGACGTCGCGGGCCAGACCCGGCAGACGTTCAAGAACATCGAGGCCGTGCTGGCGGAGGCGGGCTCGAGCCTCGCGGACGCGATCATGGTCCGGGTGTACCTGACCGACACCGCGCACTTCGCGCCGTTCAACGAGGTGTACGACGAGCTGATCGGCGACGCGCCGCAGCCCGCCCGCACGACGGTGTACGTCGGGCTCCCGGGCGAGCTGCTCGTCGAGATCGACGTGCTCTGCGTGCTGGACTGACCCTCCGGCGGGCGGTCAGCCCAGGACGCTCGTGTAGCCGTTCAGGGCCGGCTGCCCGCCGAGGTGGGCGTAGAGGACGTTCGATGCGCGGGAGATCTCGCCGCTTCCGACGAGGTCGATCAGCCCGGCCATCGACTTGCCCTCGTAGACGGGGTCGGTGATCATGCCCTCCAGGCGGGCGCACGTTTCGATGGCGTCCACAGTGGATTTGTCGGGGATGCCGTAGATCCCGCCGTGGTAGCGGTCGTCGAGCTCGACGTCGGGGATCTCCCCGGAACCGAGCAGCGCGGCGGTGTTGCGCGCGATGCGCGTGACCTGCTCACGGGTCTCGTCCGGCTTGGCGGACGCGTCGATGCCGAGGATCCGGCGGTGCTTGCCGATGGTGGTCCCGGCGATCATCCCGCCCTGGGTGCTGCCGGTGACCGAGCAGACGATCACGGTGTCGAAGAAGACGCCCAGCTCTTCTTCCTGCTGCTCCAGCTCGACGATCCAGTTCGCGAAGCCGAGGCCGCCGAGCCGGTGGTCCGACGCGCCGGCCGGGATGGCGTACGGCTTGCCGCCGTTCGCTTCGATTTCGGCGACCGCGTCCTCCCACGCCTGCTTGAACCCGATGCCGAAGCCGGCCTGGACGAGCCGGACGTCCGCGCCGAGGATGCGCGAAAGCTGGATGTTGCCGACCTTGTCGTAGAGCGGGTCGTGCCAGTCGACCCAGCTTTCCTGCACGAGAACGGCCTTCAGCCCGGCCCGCGCCGCGGCGGCGGCGACCTGGCGGGTGTGGTTGGACTGGACGCCGCCGATGGAGACGAGCGTGTCGGCGCCCTGCTCCAGCGCGTCGGCGACGAGGTATTCGAGCTTGCGGGTCTTGTTCCCGCCGAACGCGAGGCCGGAGTTGACGTCTTCGCGCTTGGCCCAGATCTCGGCGCCGCCGAGGTGGGCGGTGAGGCGTTCGAGGGGGTGCACCGGCGAGGGGCCGAAGAGCAGGGGGTAGCGCGGGAAGTCGGCGAGGGTCATCGGTCCTCCAGCAATTCGGTCCAGATGGTCGAGATCACCGCGACGGCGGTGGTGGTGTCGTGCTGCTCGAGCGCATCGATGAGCTTCGTGTGGCGCTCGACGGAGTTCCAGGCGAGCGCGGAGGTGAACCGGGCGTGCTCGAGGCGGCGCAGCAGCGGGGTGTAGCGGTCGAGCGTCGCGGCGACGGCGGCGTTGCCGGCCAGCCGGACGGGGATGTCGTGCAGTTCGTCGTCGGCTCGGACGGCGCCTTTGACGTCCCCGGCTTCGATGGCCGCGGCGAACCGGTCGTTGGCGGCGCGCATGGCGGCGACGTCTTCCGGGCGGCACCTCGGCGCGGCTTGCTTGACGGCGAACTCGTGCAGCAGCCGGACGATTTCGCGGGCGTCGAGGACGTCGGGGGACATCACCTCGGAGACCCGCGTGTAGCTCTGGGGCTTCTGGTCGACCAGGCCGTCGTCGGTCAGCCGCCGGAGGGCTTCGCGCACGGGGGCTTTCGACAGGCCGAGCTGGTCGGCGAGGTCGCCGTCGCGGAGAGGGGCTCCGGGCGGCAGAGTGCCGTCGACGATGGCCTGCCTGATGCGGTCGTAGGCCTCGTCGCGGAGCAGGGGACGAGTGACCTTTGAGAGACTCACATCTAACATGTTAGATGTCTCTTGCGGGGTCGGCAAGCCTGGCGCTGCTCAGTTCGGGGCGGTGAGCCGGCGAGCGAGGTCGGTGAACGCGTCGAAGGCATGCCGCCCCTGACGCAGCACGGCCGACATTTCGGCCGAATGCGACTGCCGGGCCTCCGGAGCGCGGTCGAACCACAGTGTCCGCAAGGCTCGATCGGCTTCCGCGACGGCCAGCGCGCCGGCGATCAGCTCGTCCGGCCCGACCAGGCGAAGGAGGAGAAGGGCTTTCTTGAGGTCGCTGCGGGCGGTCCAGTAGCGCTGTTCGGCGTCGGCGACGAGTTCGGGGCCGGCGGGCACGGGCGGCGCGACGGTGCGGACGGTCCGGAAGAGCCAGAGGATCGCGTCCCGGGCCGCGGTCGCGGCCTCGACGAGCTGGGCGGACCGCAGGGCACGTTCTTCCCGCAGCCGAGCCCGGGCGGCGACCCGCGCTTTGACGGGTTCCAGAAAGGTCCCGAGAACAACCCCGGCGAGCGCGAACACCCCGGCGACGAGTGGAGTCAGCACGACCCGGAAGTGTGCCGCACACCGAAGCCCAGCGGCACTCCCCGGTGGGCGCGGGCCGCAACCGCCCCGACCGCGTTGCCCGCGCGGCCGGGCGACCGTCGTGGCGCCCGGCCCGGCCGCCGGCTCAGTAAACCGGCCCGGTGTACTTCTCCCCGGGTCCTTGCCCGGGCTCGTCCGGCACGGCCGAAGCCTCCCGGAACGCCTTCTGCAGCGACTGCAGGCCATCCCGCAACGGCCCGGCGTGCAGGCCGAGGTACTCGGCAGAGGCCGTCACCAGCCCGGCGAGCGCGGTGATGAGCCGCCGGGCTTCGTCCAGGTCGCGGTGCGGCGAGGTCTCGGGATCCGCGTCGGCGAGGCCCAGGCGTTCGGCGCCGGCCGACAGCAGCATCACCGCCGCCCGGCTGATCACCTCGACGCTCGGGATCTCCTCGAGGTCGCGGGAGGAATAAGGGGGCTGTTCGGAGGGTTGTTCTGACACGTCTGGTACCCTTCCACGAGCGACCAGCCCCCGAGCGATCGGGGGCGGCAAGTGGAGCCCCGCTCCCACCCGCGTCACCGTACAGGTGTCCGGGTCCGGTCTCACCCGTCCAGGGTGAAGGAGTGTCCTCCGGGGCACGATCGGAAACAGAGTGGGCCCCGCGCACCGAACGGTGTCGGGGCCTTCGCTATGTGGGCACCAGGTCGAAACGAGAACCGGAAACATTCCTCGGACCAAGGAGGCCCCATCAGCTCCGAGACACGCATCAACGACCGAATCCGGGTGCCGGAGGTCCGTCTCGTCGGACCCGCCGGCGAACAGGTCGGCATCGTCCGGATCGAGGATGCGCTGCGCCTGGCGCAGGAGAACGACCTCGACCTCGTCGAGGTCGCGCCGCAGGCCCGCCCGCCGGTGTGCAAGCTCATGGACTTCGGCAAGTTCAAGTACGAGAGCGCGCAGAAGGCCCGCGAGTCGCGGCGCAACCAGCAGCTGACCGTCATCAAGGAACAGAAGCTGCGCCCCAAGATCGACCAGCACGACTACGAGACCAAGAAGGGTCACGTGTCGCGCTTCCTGGCGGCGGGCAACAAGGTCAAGGTCACGATCATGTTCCGCGGCCGCGAGCAGTCCCGGCCGGAGCTCGGCTACCGGCTGCTGCAGAAGCTCGCCGAAGACGTCACCGAACTGGGGTTCGTCGAGTCGTCGGCCAAGCAGGACGGCCGCAACATGATCATGGTGCTGGCCCCGCACAAGAACGTGAAGCCGAAGGCCAAGGCCGAGCCCGCCCCCGAGCAGGCCCCCGAGGCGTAGGCGCCGACCAGCACGAGTCAGCGGCTCACCGGTTCTCCGGTGAGCCGCCGCACGAAAGAGGACAGAAATGCCGAAGATGAAGACCCACAGCGGGACGTCCAAGCGCATCCGCAAGACGGGTACGGGCAAGCTGCGCCGCCAGATGACCGGCCGCCGCCACCGCATGGAGAAGAAGTCCAGCCGCGTGACCCGCCGTCTCGAGGGCACCACCGAGGTGTCGAAGACCGAGGTCGGCCGCGTCAAGCGCCTGCTCGGCATCTGATCCCGCAGAACTTGCTCTGACCCACCCGGGGCGTCCCCCTCGCCCCCCGAAATCGACAGGATGGACCCGTGGCACGCGTCAAGCGGGCGGTCAACGCCCAGAAGAAGCGTCGCGCAACTCTCGAACTGGCCAGCGGCTACCGCGGCCAGCGTTCGCGGCTGTACCGCAAGGCCAAGGAGCAGACGCTTCACTCGCTGAACTACGCCTACCGGGACCGCCGTGCCCGCAAGGGTGACTTCCGCCAGCTGTGGATCACCCGCATCAACGCGGCCGCCCGCGCCAACGGCGTGACCTACAACCGGTTCATCCAGGGCATCAAGGCCGCGGGTGTCGAGGTCGACCGCAAGATCCTCGCGGACCTCGCCGTCAACGACGCCGCCGCCTTCACCGCGCTGGCCGAGCTCGCCAAGGCCAACGTCAACACCGGCGAAGCGAAGTCGGCCTGACCGGCAGCTTTCAACGACCCGGGGCGGAGCCGTTCACCGAACGGACCCCCCGGGTCGTTGCTGCGCGCAAGCTGACGCGGCGCGCGGAACGCGAGAAGACCGGCCGGTTCCTGGCCGAAGGCGCCAACGCCGTCGAGGCGGCGCTCGAGCACGGCACCGTGCACGAACTGTTCGTCACCGCACGCGCGGCGGAGCAGCACGCAAACCTCGTCGACGCCGCCCGCGCGGCCGGCGTCGGGGTGTCGCCGATCACCGACCGCGCCGCCGACGGGCTGTCGGAAACCGTGACGCCCCAAGGCATCGTGGCCGTCTGCGCGCTGCTGGACCGGCCCCTCGAGGAAGCCGTGACGCCGGACGCGCGGCTCGTGGTCGTGCTCGTCGACGTCGCCGACCCCGGCAACGCCGGCACGGTCATCCGGGTCGCCGACGCGGCCGGCGCCGACGCCGTGGTCCTGGCGGGCGACACGGTCGACCCCCACAACGGCAAGTGCGTCCGCGCGGCGGCCGGCAGCCTCTTCCACCTGCCGATCGCGCGCGTCCGCGACGTCCCGGCCGCGCTGGCCGCCTGCTCGGCCGCGGGCCTGCGGACGTTCGCCGCCCACGGCTACGCCGACGCCGAACTCGATCGGGTGGACCTCGCGGCGCCGACGGCGTGGGTCTTCGGCAACGAAGCCCACGGCCTGCCCGCCGACGTCCTCGCCCGGACCGACCTCGCCGTCCGGATCCCCCTGTACGGCCGCGCGGAGAGCCTCAACCTGGCCACCGCGGCGGCCGTCTGCGTCTACACGAGCGCGATGGCGGCCCGGCGCTGACCTGCGAGTAGGCTCCCGCACTATCCATTGTGGCCGATATTGGGGGGTTCCATGGGCAGGCTCGCCCGTTCGTTCGCGCTGTTCTCCGCTTCGTTCAAGGTGCTGCGTGCCCACAAGGGCCTGGCGTGGTTCCCGGTGCTCGCCGGGATCGCCGGGCTGCTGGTCGCCGCGGTGTTCCTGACACCCGCGTTCTTCACCGTCCACCTCGATGCCGACAACTTCCGGCCCACCGCCGGCACGTACGTGCTGCTCGCGGCGTTCTACCTCGTCTCGGCGTTCGTCACGATCTTCTTCAACGCCGCCCTGATCTCCCAGGCGGACGTCGCGCTGCGCGGCGACGGCGGCATGCCGGGGGTCGGCGCCGGTCTCGCCGCGGCCGGCCGCCGCTGGCCGACGCTGCTCGGCTGGGCCGGCGTGACCGCGACGGTCAGCGTGGTGCTGCGGACGATCGAGGAGCGGCTCGGCTTCCTCGGCAGCATCATCAGCGGGCTGATCGGCCTGGCCTGGCGGCTCACGACGTTCCTCGTGCTGCCGGTCGTGCTGCTCGAAGGCACCGGGGTGAAGGCGGGTGTCAAGCGCTCGGTCGAGCTGTTCCGCCGCACCTGGGGCGAGAACGCCGTGGGCACCGCGGGCATCGGCCTGGTCGGCTTCCTGCTGACCTTCGCCGGCTACGTCGTGCTCCTCGGCGCCGGCTTCCTGCTCGGCGGCACGGCCACCATCTTCGTCTGCGTCGGGCTGGCGATCGTCTGGACCCTGCTGGTCGCGGTCTTCAGCACGACGCTGACGGGGATCTACCAGACCGCGCTGTACCGCTACGCCGCCGAGGGCGTCGTGCCCGGCGAGTTCGCGTCGGTCGACTTCTCGGCGGCCTTCCGCCGGCGCTGACCGGGCGTCCGCACGCCCCCGGGGCGACCGGGGGCGTGCGGAGCCGATCCCATAGACTTTTCCCGCCTTTGACCTCTCGCGTGCCGTGTGCGGCGGTGCGTGAACGACCAGTCCCAGCGGACGCCGAGGAGTTATGTCCGGAGCCACGGAGAAGGAAGCACAGGGCGCGGTGCTCGCCCCCGAGACGCTGCAGGAGGCGGTCAAGGCCGCCGAAGCGGCGTTCGCCGCCGCGACCGGGCTCGAAGGGCTGGCCGAGGTCAAGCCGGCCCACCTCGGTGACCAGTCCCCGGTGGGCCTGGCCCGCCGCGGGATCGGCGCCCTGCCCAAACAGGAGAAGGCCGAGGCGGGCAAGCGCGTCAACGAAGCGCGGCAGGCTGTCCAGGCGGCTTTTGACGCGCGCCGCGCCGAGCTCCAGGTGGAGCGCGACGAACGTGTGCTGCGCGAAGAGGCCGTCGACGTCACCCTGCCGTGGGATCGCATCCCGCGCGGCGCCCGGCACCCGATCAGCACCATCTCCGAGCGCGTCGCCGACGCCTTCGTCGCGATGGGCTACGAGGTCGCCGAGGGGCCCGAGCTCGAGGCCGAGTGGTTCAACTTCGACGCGCTGAACTTCGGCAAGGACCACCCGGCCCGGCAGCTGCAGGACACGTTCTACGTCGGCGAAGAGGACTCGGGCCTGGTGCTGCGCACGCACACCTCGCCGGTCCAGGCGCGCACGCTGCTGCACCGCGACCTGCCGGTCTACGTCGTCTGCCCCGGCCGGACGTACCGCACCGACGAGCTCGACTCGACCCACACCCCGGTGTTCACCCAGGTCGAGGGGCTCGCGGTCGACAAGGGCATCACGATGGCCCACCTCAAGGGCACGCTGGACGCCTTCGCCCGCGCAATGTTCGGCGAAAGTTCGAAGACGCGGCTGCGCCCGCACTTCTTCCCCTTCACCGAGCCGTCCGCGGAGGTGGACGTCTGGTTCGAGGAGAAGAAGGGCGGCCCCGGCTGGGTCGAGTGGGGCGGCTGCGGCATGGTCAACCCGAACGTCCTGCGCGCCTGCGGCGTCGACCCCGAGGTCTACTCCGGGTTCGCCTTCGGCATGGGCATCGAGCGCACCCTGCAGTTCCGCAACGGCATCCCGGACATGCGCGACATGGTGGAGGGCGACGTCCGCTTCACCCTTCCCTTCGGAACGGAGGCGTAGTGCGAGTCCCAGTCAGCTGGCTGACCGAACACCTCGATCTCGCGGACGAGGTCACGCCGCAGGACCTGGCCGACGCGTTCGTCCGGATCGGCATCGAGGTCGACGACCTGCGCGAGCTCGGCCCCGTGACCGGCCCGCTGGTCGTCGGCCGGGTCGCCGAGGTCGAGGAGCTCACCGAGTTCAAGAAGCCGGTGCGCTTCTGCCGCGTCGACGTCGGCGAGCCCGCCGACGAAGCCGAGGAGCTCGACGAAGACGACGAGGATGAGGACGACGACGAAGCCGGCGAGCTCGACGAGGGCCCGCACGGCATCAAGACCCGCGGCATCATCTGCGGCGCGCGCAACTTCGCCGAGGGCGACCTGGTCGTCGTCGCGCTGCCCGGCGCCGTCCTGCCCGGCGACTTCGCCATCGCCGCCCGCAGGACCTACGGCCGGATCAGCGACGGCATGATCTGCTCGGCCCGTGAGCTCGGCCTCGGCGACGACCACACCGGCATCCTCGTGCTGCCGCCGGGCACCGCGAGCCCGGGCGACGACGCGAGCGAGCTGCTCGGCCTCAACGACTCGGTGATCGAGCTCGCCCCCACCCCGGATCGTGGCTACGCGCTGTCGATCCGCGGGCTCGCGCGCGAGCTGTCGAACGCCCTCGACGTGCCCTTCGGCGACCCGGCGCTGCTGGAAGTCCCGGCGGCCGAGGGTGACGCCTGGCCGGTGCACGTCGAGGACCCGGAGGGCTGCCCGCGGTTCGTGCTGCGCCGGGTCACCGGCCTGGACGCGACCGCGCCGACGCCGTGGCGGATGCGCCGGCGGCTGATGCTGGCCGGCATCCGGTCGATCTCACTGGCCGTCGACGTCACGAACTACGTGATGCTCGAGCTGGGGCACCCGCTGCACGCGTTCGCCACCAAGGCCATCCAGGGCGATCTGGTGGTGCGCCGGGCGAAGCCGGGCGAGAAACTGACCACTTTGGACGATGTCGAGCGCACGCTCGACCCGGACGACGTGGTCATCGCCGACGACAGCGGCGTCATCTCGCTCGCCGGCACGATGGGTGGCGCGAGCACCGAGATCACGCCGGAGAGCACGGACGTGCTGCTCGAGGCGGCCCACTGGAACCCGGCGGCGATCAGCCGCACCGCGCGGCGGCACAAGCTGTTCTCCGAGGCCGCCAAGCGCTTCGAGCGGTTCACCGACCCGCAGCTCTGCGCGGCGGCGGTCGAGCTGGCCGCCCGGCTGCTGCGCCAGTACGGCGACGCGGCCATCCAGCCGGGCCGCACCGACGAGGGCGGCGTCGAGCCGAACCCGGCGGTCGTCATGCCGATCAACCTGCCGGACAAGGTGGCGGGCGTGAGCTACCAGCGCGGCGTCACGGTCCGCCGGCTCACCCAGATCGGCTGCAAGGTTTCGGTCGGCACGGGCGACGACGGAACGGGCCTGGTCACGGCGATCCCGCCGAGCTGGCGCGGCGACCTGCGCCAGCCGGCCGACCTCGTCGAAGAGGTGCTGCGCCTGGAGGGGTACGACAGCATCCCGTCGGTCCTGCCGGCCGCGCCGGCCGGCCGCGGCCTGACCGACGGCCAGCGGCGAGTCCGGGGCGTCTCCCGGGCGCTCGCCGAGGCGGGCTACGTCGAGGTGCGCCCGTTCCCGTTCGTCAGCGACGCGGTGTGGGACGCCTTCGGCCTCCCGGCCGACGACGTCCGCCGCAACACGGTGGTGGTCCGCAACCCCCTGGAAGCCGACCGCAACCGCCTGGCGACGACGTTGCTGCCGGGCCTGCTGGACACCATGCAGCGCAACGTGTCCCGCGGGATGAAGGACGTCTCGCTGTACCACGTCGGCCAGGTGGTGCTCCCGGCGCCGAACCCGCTGAAGGTCCCGGACCTGGGCGTCGACCACCGCCCGTCGGACGAGGACCTGGCCCTGCTCGAGGCAGCGGTGCCGCTGCAGCCGCTGCACGTCGCGGTGGTTCTCGCCGGCAACCGCCGCCGAGCGGGCTGGTGGGGCGCGGGCGAGCCGGCGAACTGGGCCGACGCGGTCCAGGCGGCCCGCACGGTCGCGGAGGCGGCCGGCGTCGAGCTGACGGTCCAGGCGGCCGACCTCCCGCCGTGGCACCCGGGCCGCTGCGCCCAGCTCCGGGTCGGCGACTGGCCGGTCGGCCACGCGGGCGAGCTGCACCCGAAGGTGGTCGAGGCCCTCGGCCTGCCGCCGCGCACGGTGGCGATGGAGCTGGACCTGGACGCGATCCCGCTGCCGGACGCCCGCCCGGCACCGAGCGTCTCGGGCTACCCGCCGGTCCTCCTCGACGTCGCCCTGGTGGCGGCGGCCGAGGTCCCGTCGGCAGACCTGGCGTCGGTGCTGCGCGAGGGCGCGGGCGAGCTCCTCGAGGACATCACGCTGTTCGACGTGTACACGGGAGAACAGGTCGGCGAGGGCAAGCGATCGCTGGCGTACAAGCTGCGCTTCCGCGCCCCGGACCGCACCCTGACGGTCGATGAGGCCACCAAGGCCCGCGATGCAGCACTGGCGGCGGCGGCCGAGCGCTACAGCGCCACCCTCCGCGCCTGACGGTCACCCGGCCCCTCCCGCCCAGCCAGGAGGGGCCGGCCCGCCCCGCGCCCACCCTCCAATCCCACGTGTCGCCCCTTCAATCACGCGAGTCGCGCCTCCAATCACGCGAGTCACGCCTCCAATCACGCGAGTCACGCCTCCAATCACGCGAGATGCGCCTTCAATCACGCGAGATACCCTTTCGAGCACGCGAGTCGCCCCGCTGATCACGCGGATCGACCCATCGGGCACGCGAGCCGACCGTCCCGTACACAACTCGACCGCCCCAGGTACGCGAGCCGACCTTCCCGGCACATGAGCCGACCCCTCGGGTACGCTGGCCGACCCTCTCGGTCCGTGAACCGACCCCGCGGCCGGATCCTCAGCCGAGGTGCTTGAGCGCCTCCCGTCTCGACAGCCCGGACAGGCCCGGATGATCGTCCACGAAGCACCGCACCCAGTCCGGCGCCGTCTTCGCGTACTCCCGCAGCGCCCAGCCGATTCCCTTCCGCAGGAAGAACTCCGGCTCGGCGATCGACGGCTCGATGGCGCTGGTCAGCAGGTCCGTGTCGGTGTCCTCCTTGGCTCCCACCTGGCAGATGATCGCCGTCCGGCGGCGCCAGAGGTCGGTGTCGTGCGCCCACGCCAGCATCGTCGGCGTCACGCGGCCGCGATGCTCACGGAGGATCGGGCCGATCCGCCGGATCGCGACCTCGTCGACGTAGTCCCACCAGGCCCCGCCGACGATCATTTCCTCGTACACCGGCAGCAGGTCCGGGTCCTGCCACCGCCGGTAGGCCCGGTACCCGGAAAGATCGATGGCCGCGTAGCGCTCCTCGCGGAATTCCGCGGTTCGCCACAACTCCAGGACGGTCGCCGAAAAAGTCACCCGATCGGTCAATGTGTGGTCGGCCAGGACGCGCTTGAGGAGCGTGCTGCGCTCGGGTTTCGGCACCCCGCGGAAGGGCATGGCCGACTTCATGTACGCCTGCATCGCCGGTGCTTTCACCGGGTCGGCCAGTTCGGCCAGCCCGGCGCGAATCGCCTTGACCAGCCTTTCGTCCGCGCTCATCCGTCCTCCTGTCGGGCTCGGGCGCCCCGGAGCGTACTGCCGGCCACCGACAGTTCCGGCGCCGTGCGGACCCCGCAGGTTCCGACGAAAGACGGATGGCGGAAGTCGCGTCGGTCGACGAGATTGTCCAGGGTTGCCGGTAGTTTCGTCGAAATCTGGCGAACGCTGTCGAAAGCGGATGAAAAGGACGACTGTGAAAAGAATCGTTGCCGCCGTCGCCGCCGCGGGGCTCGCGGCCGGGTTGATGGCCGCCGCGCCCGCCGCCTCGGCGGAGCCCGGGGTGCAGTTCACCCCCGCGCCGATCGCCTGGGGGCCCTGCGCGTCGGCGAGCCTCAAGGCCAACGGCGCCGAGTGCGGCTTCCTCGAAGTGCCGATGGACTACGCGAAGCCGGGCGGGGCGAAGGTCTCCGTCGCGGTCTCGCGGATCAAGCACAAGACCGCGCAGTCCCAGGGCATCATGCTGGTGAACCCGGGCGGCCCGGGTGGCTCCGGCCTCGGCCTGTCGGTGCTCGGGAAGTACGTGCCGAACCACGCCGGGGACAACTACGACTGGATCGGCTTCGACCCGCGGGGCGTCGGGTCCAGCAAGCCCGCCATCAGCTGTGACGGGAACTACTTCAGCTACAACCGGCCGGCGTACGTGCCGACCACCGTGCAGCTGGAGAAGACCTGGCTCGCCCGCTCGAAGGGGTACGCCGATGCGTGCCGCAAGAACGGCGAGATCCTGAACCACCTGAAGACGACCGACGTCGCCCAGGACATGGACAGCCTGCGCAAGGCGCTCGGCGAGAAGCAGATCAACTACTACGGCTTCTCCTACGGCACCTACCTCGGCCAGGTGTACAGCACGCTGTACCCGAAGAACGTCCGCCGGATGGTGCTGGACGGCAACGTCGACCCGCGGAAGGTCTGGTACCAGGCCAACCTCGACCAGGACGTCGCGTTCGACAAGAACATCAAGATCTACTTCGACTGGCTCGCGAAGTACGACGACGTCTACCACCTGGGCAAGACCGGCGACGCCGTCGAGAAGCTGTGGTACGCCACCCAGCGCAAGCTGGCCAAGGACCCGGCGGGCGGGGTGATCGGCGGTGACGAATGGACCGACATCTTCCTGCAGGCCGGCTACTACGTCTTCGGCTGGGTCGACATGGCCAAGGCGTTCGACGGCTACGTGCACAAGGGTGACTGGCAGACGCTCAAGGAGCTCTACGACAACTCGAACCCGCCGGGCGACGACAACGGCTTCGCCGTGTACCTCGGCGTGCAGTGCACCGACGTGCAGTGGCCGACCGACTGGAACCGGTGGCGGGTCGACAACTGGCTGACCTACTTCAAGGCCCCGTTCGAGACCTGGGGCAACGCCTGGTTCAACGCGCCCTGCGCGTTCTGGCCGGCGAAGGCGGGCAAGCCGGTGAACATCGACGGCCGCAAGGTGGCCGGTGCCCTGCTCATCAGCGAGGAGCTCGACGCCGCCACGCCGTACACCGGCAGCCTCGAGGTGCGGAAGCGGTTCCCGAACTCGAGCCTGATCAGCGCGCCGGGCGGCACCACGCACGCCGGTTCGCTGTCCGGTGTGGCCTGTGTGGACGACAAGGTCGCCGATTACCTGGCCAACGGCACGCTGCCGAAGCGCCAGCCCGGCAACCACTCGGACGTCCAGTGCAGCCCGGTGCCGGCGCCGGTGCCCGACGGCGCCGCGGCGCAGAAGTCGGACAACACCGCGAAAGCCGCCCAGGAGAAGCAGAGCGCGCTGGCCCAGCTGCTGCACTTCTGAGCGAACCCGCTCCATCCCGCTGCCCCGGTCCGGTGCTTCCGGACCGGGGCAGCGTCTTGTCCGCCGGTGCTCCATCGTCGCCTCCTCGTGACGGTTCGTGGTCGCCGGGAACGTTAGGGGAGGGGTCCGACAATTTCGGAGCGGAGTGGGCCGTGAGCAGCGCGTGGCCGAAAATTGTCGGGGGTGCGCGCTAGCTTCGTGGCATGTCGATCATCGAAGAGCGCCGGACCGAGGTCCGGGCAGCTGACAACACCTACCAGATCGTGGTCTCGACCAGGACGGACGTCGACCGCGCCGAACCCACGCCGCGGGTGATGATCACCCTGGAGGCGGCCGCTCCCGGCGGCGAACCGGTCGCCGAGGGCAGCCTCGATCTCGACGTCGCGGTGGCGGACACGGTGGCGGAGCTGGTCGCGGACGGATTGCTGTCCGCGACCGGCGAGCGCCGCGGGCCGCGGCGAAGATCCGCGGGCCGTCCTGCTCAGCAGGGCCGCCCGTGGAACGAGGAGATGGACGCGGAGCTGGAGAGCCGGTGGATCGCGGGGGAGAGCGTCGCGCAGATCGCGGCGTACTTCGAGCGCACCCCCGGCGGCATCCGCGCCCGCCTGCCCCGCGTGGGCTGCGATCCGGAACACCCGGGCTGCTACCTCCCCGTGCCGCCGAGCAGGCGCACGGACCTGGACGGAGGTGAGCCTGCCTGACCGGCGGCGGTGGGCCGGTCCGCAGGGTGGACCGGCCCACCGGCCGTCGGTTCCGACTTCATCGAACGGAGGAAACCGATGAGCTTCGACTTCGCTGTCCGGCGCGGAACCCTGGCCGATCCGCGTGCCGTGGCGTCCCCCCGCGTGGCGGCAGCAAGCTGCCGGGTCGGTCCGGCTCGGCACGGCTCGCGAGTGGCGTCAAGCGCCTGGTGCCGGTCCGGCGCACCGAGCTCTGGCCGGCGCAACCGGGCCGCCCGGTCAGTCCGGCACGGCCGCGGTCGCCCGGTCCGCGAGCACCTTCAGGTGCGCCACCAGTTCCGGCGGTTCCTCGACCGTGAACCCGCACCCCAGCCCCAGCAGGCGGAACGCGAGCCAGTCCAACGTGTCCGAGTGGCTCCGCCACCGGCACCGGCCGTCGCCGAGGTCGGTCAGCTCGCCCGCCGCCTGGCCGAGGCGGGGAGCTATCTGCGACGCCGGCTCCGCCAGCACAGCCACTGCCTGGTACGAAGGCGCCAGGTCGTAGAACCGCTCGAGCACGTACGCCGCCAGGTCCGTGGCGGGCGGCCGGCGCGGCACCACCCGGCCGCCGGTCGCCTGGGCGTCGCGGACGCGGTCGGCGCGGAACACGCGCCAGTCCGCCCGGTCGAGGTCGTAGGCGACCAGGTACCAGCGGCGGCCCGCGGCGACCAGCCGGAGCGGCTCGGCCCGGCGGCGGGTCTCCGCGCCGTCGTGGGCGCGGTAGCGGAACCGCACCGTCTCGTGGTTGGTGATCGCGCCGGCGAACACCGTCAGCTGCGCCGGGTCGACCACCGGCCCGGTGGCGGGCACGGCGACCGTCGCCGTGCCGATCGTGCCCACCCGGCGGCGCAGCCGGGCCGGCAGGACCTGCTCCAGCTTGGCGAGCGCCCGCACGGACGCCTCCTCGATCCCGGAAACGGACTGTCCCGCCGCGGTCCGCAAGCCGACCGCGATCGCGACGGCTTCCTCGTCGTCCAGCACGAGCGGTGGCATCGCGGTGCCGGCGACCAGCCGGTACCCGCCCGCCACGCCTCGGCTGGCCTCAACCGGGTACCCCAGTTCGCGCAGCCGCTCGATGTCGCGGCGGATGGTGCGCGGGCTGACGCCCAAGCGTTCGGCGAGTTCGCTGCCCGGCCACTCGCGGGGCGTCTGGAGGAGCGAAAGCAGGCCGAGCAACCGGGCCGGGGTGTCCGTCATGCGCCCAGCATCCCAAGGTGGCGGCCACCACTCCGGGTTTGTTTAGACTTGCAAGGGCGTGCATAATCATGCGTATGACGGTGAACATCGCGGTGGCTGGAGCCAGCGGGTACGCGGGTGGTGAGCTGCTGCGTCTGCTCCTGACCCATCCCGGGGTCGAGATCGGCGCGCTCACGGCCGCCAGCAGCGCGGGCACGAAGCTCGGCGTCCACCAGCCCCACCTCGTCCCCCTCGCCGATCGCGTCCTGGCCGAGACGACGCCGGAGACCCTCGCCGGTCACGACGTCGTCTTCCTCGCGCTGCCGCACGGGCACTCCGCGGCGATCGCGGCGCGGCTCGGCCCGGACGTCCTGGTCGTCGACCTCGGCGCCGACCACCGCCTGGCCGACGCCGGCGACTGGCAGCGCTGGTACGGCGGCGACCACGCCGGCCAGTGGCCGTACGGCCTGCCCGAGCTGCCCGGCGCCCGCGAAAAGCTCGCGGGCACCAAGCGCATCGCCGTGCCCGGCTGCTTCCCGACCGGCGGCTCGCTGGCCCTCGCGCCCGCGTTCGCCGCCGGGCTGATCGAGCCCGACGTCACGATCGTCGCGGTCACCGGGACCTCCGGCGCCGGCAAGAGCCTCAAGCCGAACCTGCTCGGCTCCGAGGTGATGGGTTCGGCGAGCGCGTACGGCGTCGGCGGCGCCCACCGCCACACCCCCGAATTCGCCCAGAACCTCTCCGCCGTCGCGGGGGAGAAGGTCACCGTGTCCTTCACGCCGGTGCTCGCGCCGATGCCCCGCGGCATCCTCACCACGGCCACCGCCCCGCTGAAGGACGGCGTCGACGAGGCCGCCGCGCGCGCCGCGTACGAAAAGGCCTACGACGCCGAGCCGTTCGTCCAGCTGCTACCCGCCGGCGCCTGGCCGGCGACGGCCTCGACGCTGGGCTCGAACAACACCCAGCTGCAGGTCGCGGTCGACGCCGACGCGAAGCGCCTGGTCGTCGTCGCCGCGATCGACAACCTCACCAAGGGCACCGCCGGCGGTGCCGTCCAATCGATGAACCTGGCCCTCGGCCTCCCGGAGACCACCGGGCTTCCCACCGTAGGAGTGGCACCGTGACCGTCACCGGCCCCCAGGGCTTCCGCGCCGCCGGCGTCGCCGCCGGGATCAAGGCCTCCGGCGCGCTCGACCTGACCCTGGTCGTCAACGACGGCCCGCTCGACGTCGCGGCCGGCGTCTTCACCCGCAACGTCATCAAGGCCGCGCCGGTGCTGTGGTCGCAGGAGGTGCTCAAGCAGCAGCGGCTCAAGGCCGTCGTCCTCAACTCGGGCGGCGCCAACGCGGCCACCGGGCCCGGCGGCTTCCAGGACACCCACGCCACGGCCGAGAAGGTCGCCGAAGTCCTGCAGGCGGGCGCGATCGAGGTCGCCGTCTGCTCCACCGGCCTGATCGGCGAGCGGCTCCCGATGGACGCCGTCCTGTCCGGAGTGGACACCGCCGTCAAGGCCCTCGACGCGAGTCCCGAAGCGAGCCTCAACGCCGCCACGGGCGTCATGACCACCGACACGAAACCGAAGCAAGCGTTTGCGAAGCACGACACCGGCTGGAGCGTCGGTGGTTTCGCCAAGGGTGCGGGCATGCTCGCCCCGAACCTCGCCACCATGCTTTCGGTGCTGACCACCGACGCCGTGGTGGACAAGGAAACCCTCGACCGGGCCCTGCGGGCCGCGACCCACGTCACCTTCGACAGGCTGGACGTCGACGGCGGCACGTCCACCAACGACACCGTCCTGGTCCTGGCCTCCGGCGCCAGTGGCGTCGAGCCCACCGAAGCCGAGCTCACCGAGCTGCTCACCGCGGTCAGCCACGACCTCGTGCTCCAGCTGCGCGCGGACTCCGAGGGCGCGACGAAGGACGTCGACGTCACCGTGCGCGGCGCGGCCACCGAAGCCGACGCGATCGCCGTCGCCCGCACGATCGCCGAGGACAACCTGGTCAAGACGGCGCTGTTCGGCTCCGACCCGAACTGGGGCCGGATCGCCATGGCGCTCGGCCGGGTGCCGGCCCGCATCGACCCGGAGGCCGTGTCGATCGCGATCAACGGCGTCACCCTGTTCGCCCAGGGTGTGCCCGCCGCCGACCGGTCGGAGGCGGACCTCACCGGCCGGGCCATCGAAATCGTCGTCGACCTCGGCGTCGGCACGAACACGGCGACCATCTACACCACGGATCTTTCGCACGGTTACGTCGAAGAGAACAGCGCGTACTCCTCATGAACCAGGAGGCTCTGATTTCCGCGGACGAACGACTCGCGACGGCGGCCGAAAAGGCCGGGGTGCTCATCGAAGCGCTGCCTTGGCTGCAGCGGTTCCACGGGGCCACCGTGGTGGTGAAGTACGGCGGCAACGCGATGATCGACGGCCAGCTGAAGGCGGCCTTCGCCGAGGACATGGTGTTCCTCCGGCTGGCCGGCCTGCGCCCGGTGGTCGTGCACGGCGGCGGCCCGCAGATCACCGCGATGCTCAAGCGCCTCGGCGTCGAAGGCGAATTCAAGGGCGGCCTGCGGGTCACCACACCGGAGACGATGGATATCGTCCGGATGGTGCTCACCGGGCAGGTCAGCCGCGAGCTCGTCGGGCTGATCAACGCCCACGGGCCGTACGCGGTCGGCATCTCCGGCGAGGACGCGCGGCTGTTCACCGCCGAACGCAAACAGGCCACTGTGGACGGTGAGCAGGTCGACATCGGGCTGGTCGGCGAGGTCGCCGAGGTCAACCCGGACGCGGTGCTGGACATCGTCAACGCCGGGCGCATCCCGGTCGTGTCCACGGTCGCGCCGGACGTCGACGGCGTCGTGCACAACGTCAACGCCGACACGGCCGCCGGTGCGCTGGCGGCCGCGCTGGGCGCCGAAAAGCTCGTGGTGCTCACCGACGTCGAAGGCCTCTATGCGAACTGGCCCGACCGGTCGTCGCTGATCGACCGCATCCGCGTCGACCGCCTCGAGACCATGCTGCCTGGCCTGGCCAGCGGCATGATTCCGAAGATGGAGGCGTGCGTGCGCGCCATCCGCGGCGGCGTGCGCCGGGCGCACGTGATCGACGGCCGCCTCGCCCATTCGGTGCTGCTGGAAGTCTTCACCTCGCGCGGCATCGGCACCATGGTCTTCCCCGAAACGGAGCTCCCGTGACCGACCTCGAGTCCAATGTGGATGGCCAGGCGCACTGGCAGTCCGCCCTCATGGACAACTACGGCACCCCCAAGCTGACGCTGGTGCGCGGCGAGGGCGCGAAGGTGTGGGACGCCGACGGCAAGGAGTACGTGGACCTGCTCGGTGGCATCGCCGTCAACGCGCTCGGCCACGCGCACCCGGCCGTCGTCGAAGCCGTCACCGAGCAGATCAAGCGGCTCGGCCACACCTCGAACCTCTACGTCAACCCGGTGGCCGTCGAGCTCGCCGAGGCGCTCCTCGACGTCGCCGGCCTCACCGGCCACGGCAAGGTGCTGTTCGTCAACTCCGGCGCCGAGGCCAACGAAGCCGCGCTGAAGATCAGCCGGCTGACCGGGCGCACCAAGGTGGTCGCCGCCGAAGGCGCGTTCCACGGCCGGACCATGGGGGCGCTGACGCTCACCGGCCAGCCCGCCAAGCGCGACGCTTTCAAGCCGCTGGTGCCCGGGGTCGAGCACGTGCCGTTCGGGGACGTCGCGGCGCTCAAGGCCGCCGTCGACACCGAAACCGCGGCCGTCTTCCTGGAGCCGGTGCTCGGCGAAGCGGGTGTCATCCCGGCGCCGGACGGCTACCTGCAGGCCGCCCGCGAAATCACCAAGGCCACCGGCACGCTGCTGGTGCTCGACGAGGTGCAGACCGGTCTCGGCCGGCTCGGCACCTGGTTCGGCTACCAGCAGGCCGGCATCGTGCCGGACGTCATCACCCTGGCCAAGGGCCTCGGCGGCGGCCTGCCGCTGGGCGCGGTGATCGGCGTCGGCGCGGCGGGCGACCTGCTCAAGCCGGGCCAGCACGGCACCACCTTCGGCGGCAACCCGGTCTGCTGCGCGGCCGGCCTGGCCGTGCTGAAGACCATCGCCGCCGAGGGCCTCCTCGACCACGTCGCTTCGCTGGGCAAGGACATCGCGGCCGGTGTCGAAGCACTGGGACACCCGCTGGTCGCCGGCGTGCGCGGCGCCGGGTTGCTGCTCGGCATCGCCTTGAAGCAACCCGTCTCGGCGGCGGTCGCCCAGGCCGCCCAGGACGCCGGCTACCTCGTCAACCCGGTCGCCCCGGACACCGTCCGGCTCGCGCCCCCGCTCGTCCTCGAAGGCGACCAGGCCGAGGGTTTCCTCGCCGCACTCCCGAACGCGCTCGACTCCACCACGAAGGACTCCGACTGATGCTGCGCCACTTCCTCCGCGACGACGACGTCAGTCCGGCCGAGCAGAAGGCCATCCTCGACCTCGCCGACGCGCTCAAGGCCGACCCGCTCGGCAACAGGACCCTCGCCGGCAAGTCGATCACGGCGATCTTCGAGAAGAACTCGACGCGGACCCGGTTCTCGTTCGAGGTCGGCATCAGCCAGCTCGGCGGCCACCCGGTGATCGTCGACGGCCGCTCGATGCAGCTCGGCCGCGAAGAGACCATCGAGGACACTTCGCGGGTCCTCTCGCGGTACGTCGACGGCATCGTGTGGCGCACCTTCGCGCAGAAGCGCATCGAGGCGATGGCTTCGGCCGCGTCGATCCCGGTCGTCAACGCGCTCACCGACGAGTTCCACCCGTGCCAGGTGCTCACCGACCTGATGACGATCCGCGAGCGCAAAGGCAAGCTCGAGGGCCTCACCCTCGTCTACCTCGGCGACGGCGCCAACAACATGGCGCACTCGCTGCTGCTCGGCGGGGTCACCGCCGGGATGCACGTCCGGGTCGTCTCGCCGGTCGGCTTCCAGCCCGACCAGGGCGTGATGCTGGACGCGAAGAAGCGCGCGAACGAGACCGGCGGCACCGCCACCGTCTTCACCGACCCGTACGCGGCGGTCGACGGCGCGGACGTGCTCGTCACCGACACGTGGACGTCGATGGGGCAGGAGAACGACGGTCTCGACCGGGTGGGCCCGTTCCGCGCCCTGCAGGTCAACACCGAGCTGCTGAGGAAGGCCGCGGAAGACGCGATCGTGCTGCACTGCCTGCCGGCGCACCGCGGCTGGGAGATCACCGACGAGGTGATCGACGGCCCGGCCAGCGCGGTCTGGGACGAAGCCGAGAACCGCCTGCACGCCCAGAAGGCGCTGCTCGTCTGGCTCTTCGAAGAGAGCCGGCGATGACCGGCAGCCGGGTGGGCAGGCAGGCGCGGATCACCGAGCTCGTGTCCACCATGACCATCCGCAGCCAGACCGAGCTGGCCAAGCTGCTGGCCGCCGAGGGCATCGAGGTCACCCAGGCGACGCTGTCGCGCGACCTCGACGAACTGGGCGCGGTCAAGCTGCGCGGGCCGGATTCGGGGGCGCCGGTCTACGTCATCCCCGAGGACGGCAGCCCGGTCCGCGGGGTGCAGGGCGGGACGTCCCGGCTCTCCCGGCTGCTCGCGGAACTGATGGTCTCGGCGGACTCGTCCGGCAACCTGACCGTGCTGCGGACGCCACCCGGCGCGGCGCAGTTCCTGGCCAGCGCGATCGACCGGGCGGCCCTGGAAGAGGTCGTCGGCTCGATCGCAGGCGACGACACGGTCGCCGTGATCGCGCGCGAGCCCCTGACGGGCAAGGACCTCGCCGAACGGTTCGCCGCGCTCGCCCAGCGATCGGCCGACGAAGGACCACCGTGATCGCCGACATCTTCCCGGCCGAGGGCGAGTTCCTCGCGCCGGACGAGGTCGTCGTCACCTACGACGGCGGGGTGCCGGTGGCGATCGACGGCGAGACGGTCACCGTCGCCGAAGCGCGCCGGATGCTGAGTGCGCGCGGCGAGGCGCAGAGAATCGACCGGGGCGCCGCGTGCGCCGCGCTCGAACGGCGGGCCGGCCGCGGATGCGCCAGGCTGACCGGCACCGTTTCGGGCGAAGTCCGCCTGGTCCTGTACGACGGCCGGATCACCGTCGCCTGACATCGAACGACCACATCGAGGAGAAACGAGAACAGTGAGCGGGAACGAGCAGCCGGTGCAGCTGTGGGGCGGCCGGTTCGCCAGCGGTCCGGCGGAGGCCATGGCCGCGCTGAGCGCGTCGACGCACTTCGACTGGCGCCTGGCGCCCTACGACATCGCCGGGTCCCGCGCGCACGCTCGCGTGCTGCGCAAAGCGGGCCTGCTCACCGAAGACGAGCTGGCCGGCATGCTGGCCGCCCTGGACACGCTCGCCCAGGACGTCGCCTCGGGGACGTTCACCCCGACGATCGCCGACGAGGACGTGCACACGGCCCTCGAACGCGGCCTCCTCGAGCGCGCGGGCACCGAGCTCGGCGGCAAGCTGCGCGCCGGCCGTTCGCGCAACGACCAGGTGGCCACGCTGTTCCGGATGTGGCTGCGCGACGCCGCGCGCCGGGTCGTCGCCGGCACCCTGGAGGTCATCGACGCGCTGGTGTCGCAGGCGAAGCGGCACCCGGACGCGATCCTCCCCGGCCGCACGCACCTGCAGCACGCCCAGCCGGTGCTGCTCGCCCACCACCTGATGGCCCACGGCCAGGCGCTGCTGCGTGACGTCTCGCGCCTGCAGGACTGGGACGCCCGCACGGCCGAGTCGCCCTACGGCTCCGGTGCGCTCGCCGGCTCGTCGCTGGGCCTCGACCCCGAGGCCGTCGCCGAGGAGCTCGGCTTCGCCACCAGCGTCGAGAACTCCATCGACGGCACTGCTTCGCGCGACTTCGTCGCCGAGTTCGCCTTCGCCGTCGCGATGCTCGCGGTGAACCTGTCCCGGATCGCCGAAGAGGTGATCATCTGGAACACCGCCGAGTTCGGGTACGTGACGCTCGACGACGCCTGGGCCACCGGCAGCTCGATCATGCCGCAGAAGAAGAACCCGGACGTCGCGGAGCTGACGCGCGGCAAGGCGGGCCGGCTGATCGGCAACCTCACCGGCCTGCTGGCCACCCTCAAGGCGCAGCCGCTGGCCTACAACCGCGACCTGCAGGAGGACAAGGAGCCGGTGTTCGACTCGGTCGAGCAGCTCGAGCTCCTGTTCCCGGCGATCGCCGGCATGCTCGAAACGCTCACCTTCCACACCGAGCGGCTCGCCGAGCTGGCCCCAGCGGGCTTCACCCTGGCCACCGACATCGCCGAGTGGCTGGTCCGCCAGGGCGTCCCGTTCCGCGTCGCGCACGAGGCGGCGGGCGAGAGCGTCCGTGTCGCCGAGGCCCGCGGCGTCGGCCTGGACGAACTGACCGACGAAGAGTTCGAGAAGATCAACCCGGCGCTGACGCCCGCAGTGCGCGAAGTCCTCACCGTCGAGGGCTCGGTGAACTCCCGCGACGCCCGGGGTGGCACGGCGCCCGTGCGCGTCGCCGAACAGCGCGCGCGGCTGGAGGAGCGCGTCACCGCGGCGCGCCAGTGGCTCAACTGAGGGTTTTGCGGAGCTTGGCCCGGACGGCCCGCGTGGCCGCCGGGCCAACCCGTCCAGGACGTCGACGAGCACGGCCAGCCGAGCTCGGCCAGCGGCGACCCGGCGAGCACGCGTTCGAGGGCCGTCCGGACTTCGGTGATCCACTTGTCCAGGCCCTCGCGGGTCGCGTCGGCAAGTCGCTCGCTGCCCTGCGCCCCGGCCAGGGTCTGGGCCAGGAGGGCCAGGTTGCCTTCCGCGCGTTCCGCGGTCCGGATCTCGCGGCCGAGCGCCACAGTCGGAGGGGGAGCCGGAGATACGACCGGATGACCACCGGGGCGTCGTCGTGACCGGCGACTTCGAACGCACGCTCGGCGAGTTTGAGCGATTGCTCAAACCGGCTGGAGAGAAGTTTGAGCGATCGCTCAAGGGTTAGGGTGGGCGCGCCAGGCAGCCGAGGAGAGGACCCCGTTTGAGCGGCGACGCAGGCCGGTTGTTCACCCGTGACGAGCTGGCGCTGGACCCGGTCGACCTGGCCCACCTGCTGCTCGGCGCGGTCCTGGAGGCCGATGGCCCCGACGGCACCGTCGACGTCCGGCTGGTCGAGGTCGAGGCCTACCGCGGCGAGGACGATCCGGCGTCCCACTGCTACCGCGGGCAGACCCCGCGCAACGCCGTCATGTGGGGACCGGCGGGGCACCTGTACGTCTACTTCGTCTACGGGATGCACTTCTGCGCGAACATCGTCGGCTCGACCGACGGCGTGGCCGGCGCGGTGCTGCTGCGCGCGGGCGAAGTCGTCACCGGCCTCGACGTCGTCCGCAAGCGGCGGCCGAACGCGCGGGGGACCGGCGAGCTCGCCAAGGGCCCGGCGATCCTGACGTCGGTGCTGCGCATCGACCGTGACGAGAACGGCGTCGACCTGACCGATCCCGCGTCGCCGGTCCGGCTGTACGTGGGCGAGCGGGTGCCGGCCGAGCGGATCCGCAGCGGCCCGCGCGTCGGCGTCGCGATGGCGATGGACACGCCGTGGCGGTTCTGGGACGGCGCGTCGCCGGCCGTGTCCACCTACCGCCGCGGCGGGAAGCGCCGGGTCCGACCCGCCAGTTAGTCGGTTGACCTGGTGCGGGAGGATCTACAGGCGTGAGCGAACACATCCTCGACGAGCTGTCCTGGCGCGGCCTGATCGCGCAGTCCACCGACATCGACGCCCTCCGGCGCGAGCTCGACCAGGGTCCCGTGACGCTCTATTGCGGCTTCGACCCGACCGCACCCAGCCTGCACGCCGGCAACCTCGTCCCGCTGCTCATGCTCAAGCGCTTCCAGCGCGCGGGACACCGGCCGATCGTGCTGGCCGGCGGCGCGACCGGGATGATCGGCGACCCGCGTGACACCGGTGAGCGCACGCTGAACACCCTCGACGTCGTCGCCGAGTGGGCCGGGCGCATCCGCGGCCAGCTCGAACGGTTCGTCGACTTCGACGACTCGCCGACCGGCGCGATCGTCGAGAACAACCTGAACTGGACCGGGCAGCAGACCGCGCTGGAGTTTCTGCGTGACATCGGGAAGCACTTCTCGATCAACGTCATGCTCAACCGGGAGACGGTGAAGCGCCGGCTCGAAGGCGACGGCATGTCCTACACCGAGTTCAGCTACCTGCTCCTGCAGTCGCAGGACTACCTCCAGCTGCACCGCCAGTACGGCTGCAAGCTGCAGGTCGGCGGGTCGGACCAGTGGGGCAACCTCGTCGGCGGCGTGGACCTGATCCGGCGGACCGACGGAGCGGCCGTGCACGCGCTGACCGCGCCCCTGGTCACCGACGCCGAGGGCCGCAAGTTCGGCAAGTCGACGGGCGGCGGGAACCTCTGGCTCGACCCGGGGATGACCTCGCCGTATGCCTGGTACCAGTACTTCGTCAATGTGGGTGACGCCGACGTCGTCCGCTACCTGCGGATGTTCACCTTCCTGGGCCAGGAGGAGATCGCCGCGCTGGCGGAGGACACCGAGCAGCGGCCCCACCTGCGGGCCGCGCAGAAGCGGCTGGCCGAGGAGTTCACCACGCTCGTCCACGGCGAGGAGCAGACCCGGCAGGTGATCAACGCCAGCCAGGCGCTGTTCGGCCGCGGCGAGCTCGGCGACCTGGACGAACGCACCCTCGACGCGGCGATGGCCGAGGTACCGAACGGCAAGGTCGACCCGTCCGGGGACGCGACGATCGTCGACCTGTTGCTCGCTTCCGGCCTGGTCGACAGCAAGGGCGCCGCGCGCCGAACCCTCAAGGAGGGCGGCGCGTACGTCAACAACGTGAAGATCGCGGACGAGGAGTGGAAGCCGTCCCGCGAGGACGCCCTCCACGGCAAGTGGCTCGTGGTCCGCAAGGGCAAGCGCAACGTCGCTGGCGTCGCGCTCGGCGGCTGACCGGCCCCCGGTGGCCCGAAACAGGCCTCTGACCTGCGGGAACGCGGTTAAGGGACCCCCCTGTTTCGGGCCCTCGGAAGGGGTGTAAAGTTCTTCAAGTCGCCAGGGAAACCGGGTGGCCACCGGGACACGAACCAAGCTCTCGCGGATCGCGATTGAGTGGGTGTCCCACCAAAAACTGCTAGGAATGACTCGCTTCGAGCGAGCCGCTTGATCGCGGCGGATTCGGGGTGTGTTGCTTGAGAACTCAACAGTGTGCTAGTGAACTAAGCCAGTAGAGCTTATTATTGAAACCCCCTCGTCGGGGTTTCCTTTGAGAGCAGTAAAATGCCTCGATTGAATTCGAAGACATTGTTGGAGAGTTTGATCCTGGCTCAGGACGAACGCTGGCGGCGTGCTTAACACATGCAAGTCGAACGCTGAACCCACTTCGGTGGGGGATGA